>CAMBFX010000088.1 GCA_945865695.1 Chryseobacterium gleum
TTCTCTACTTTATTCGCACCTAAATATTCTCTGATTTTGGTATGCAGTCCGCTTACATGTATCTGATTTGGTAATGCCGAATTCAATTCTTCCAATTGCAACTGGGTTTCTGAAAAATTCAATAAACCGAAACGAACATATTCATTATCGTAGCAAATCATTACTGATCGTTCTTCACGGCTACTTCCTTTATCGATAATCACCAAATTATTACTGTCAATCGACATTTGAAAGGAAGCTTTTTTCTCTTGTTTTTTTCGTTGACGCACACCGTTAAATTTAGGTTGATGGCTTTGAATTTCCATATTGGCAAGAAAAGTAGCCAGCAATAAACTTCCAGTGATGGTAAATTGTACTTCTCCAATATTTTTAGATAAATCTACTGCCCATTTTGAACCTTTCGATTTGAAATGAGCCCAAATAGCTTTGCGAATATTTTTATCATAATGAATAAAAATAATTTCACCAGCGGTATTTTTTAAATAATATACTCCAGTTGCTTCTGGAATATTGGGCATAATTTCGGCAGCGAGGGGATTGGTACTTTTGTAAGCCGCATTTTGAGTAGCATGAGTGAGAATTTCATCACCTACATTTGAATACAACATTTCAAAAAGTCGAACCGTTGCTTCGGCATCTGCCTCGGCTCGATGAGCATTATTTAAAGGAATTTCTAACGAACGACATAATTTTCCCAAAGAATAAGACGGAAAACCAGGAAAAACTTTTCGTGAAGATTTTACGGTACATAATTGCAAACGCGAATAATCGTAGCCCAATTCTCTGAATTCTTTTCGCACCATTCCATAATCAAAAGCGCAATTATGAGCAACAAAAACGGCATCGCGAGTAATTTCAATAATATCTTTAGCTATTTCATAAAATTTAGGCGCGTCACGAACCATTTCATTTGAGATTCCTGTGAGATTGGTAATAAATGCAGGTATCGAGGTCTCGGGATTGATGAGGGTAGAAAATTTCTTTATAATCCTGTTTCCATCATGCAAAAAGATAGCAATCTCGGTGATTTTCGAGTCGGCAGGTGATCCGCCAGTGGTTTCTGTATCGAGAATTGCGTACAAACGATTGGTTTTTGTTTACTTTCGTACGGTGAAAATAATTCCTTATGGCATCTAAACGACAACTCAAGAAGAAAATCAATCAACAAAGTTTTAAGATACTGCGTAACTCGCTTTTGTTTTTTGGAAATCAAAATAATAAGGAACAGTTGATTTCTGGATTATTAGAAGATTCATTTCATTTTCAACAAGAATCTTTAACAAGGATTAGTGTTTCGAGAGAATTACCTAAGAAAGAACGAAAGGCGGAGTTAAGGTCGATTGCTGAACAAGTGAAAGACAAAGAGACTTATTTCGAACAAACGATTATTTCAGCTTCACGCTAAAATTTATTTTTTTCGAGTCCTTAAATGTACTCAATCCCCCTGTTTGACTCATCGAATGTTTATCCCCACTAATCGTAAAGTTTTCATTGGAACATTTTTTAATAGTTTGCTCAAATGATACTTTGAATTCCCATTCGAAAAGAGCATCCATATCAGTAGAGCTGACTAATTCATCTTCTGGTAATTTTTCGGCAACATGGACTAATTCATAGCTCATTTTTTTACTGTTACCCGAAAACTTTCCAGCCGTTTTTACAAACTCTTCATCTCCATCTATAAATTTATTGAACGAACCATTTAGTTGATCTAGGTTATCGAATGCATAACTCACCAAGATTCCTTTTTCTGTCTTTTGTACTTTATAATTTTTCAAGATTCCTAAAGTATCTATCTTTCGAAGTGTTTCATTTATCGAGTCTAGAAATCCTGTTGAATCTGCGCCACCGCTTTCGTTCAAATATTGGGAATAATCATATTCTATAGAAACGGTTCCTGTATTATCCTTATTCAAATGAACATGGGTAGTTATTTTACATGAAGCAAAAAGAATTAGAGTCGCAAAAATTGCGATGAAAATATTTTTCATAAAATGGAGAAAAAGAAAAGGTTAGTTCAATACTTTTTTCACTGCTTCAGCGGCATCTTTTAATTGAATGACTGAGATTACTTTTAATCCAGAATCAGCAATCAATTTTTGAGCTTCAATAGCATTGGTTCCTTGTAAACGAACAATAATTGGGATATTAATATTTCCAATGTTTTTGTAAGCATCTACTACACCTTGAGCAACACGATCACAACGAACAATTCCCCCAAAAATATTGACTAAAATTGCTTTTACATTTGGATCTTTCATAATAATACGGAATGCATTTTCTACACGTTCGGCATTAGCGGTACCTCCTACGTCAAGAAAGTTGGCAGGTTCTCCTCCTGAAAGTTTAATGATATCCATGGTAGCCATAGCAAGACCCGCTCCGTTTACCATACAACCCACGTTTCCGTCTAATTTCACGTAATTTAAATCATATTGACCTGCTTCTACTTCGGTTGGATCTTCTTCAGTAACGTCACGCATTTCTGCATATTCTTTGTGTTTGAAAAGTGCATTATCATCTAACGTCACTTTCGCATCCACCGCAATAATTTTATCATCAGATGTTTTGAACAGAGGATTAATCTCAAACATAGATGCATCGCAACCTAAAAATGCTTTGTATAATTTTCCAACGAAAGAAACACATTCTTTATGTGCGTTTCCGCTTAAACCTAAGTTGAAAGCTACCTTACGGCATTGGAAAGCTTGTAATCCTACTTTAGGATCTATTTCTTCTTTAAAAATTAAGTGAGGAGTTTCTTCAGCCACTTTTTCAATATCCATACCACCTTCGGTAGAATACATGATGACGTGACGAGAAGTTTCGCGATTCAAGAGAATCGACATATAAAATTCTTTCGTTTCGGAAGGGCCAGGATAATAAACATCCTGAGCAATCAACACTTTATTTACTTTTTTACCCGTTGGAGGAGTTTGTGGAGTAATTAATTGCATACCAATAATTGCACCCGCTTTTTCTTTCAAATCATCAATACTTTTAGCCACTTTAACACCACCACCTTTACCTCGTCCACCAGCGTGAATTTGTGCTTTAACTACGTAGAAAGTTGTTCCAGTATCAGCATTCAATTTTTTTGCGGCAGCAACTGCTTCATCAACAGTATTAGCAACAATTCCTTCTTGAATGGCTACACCGTAGCTTTTTAAAATCGATTTTCCTTGGTATTCGTGAAGATTCATAGTATTGTTTTTGTGACGTTAAAAGTAACAGTAGAATAGTGAATTGCAAAATAAAGTTATCGAAAAAATAAGGACTGATTTAGAGAGTGTTCTTCTGATAAAGTGGCTTAAATGATCTAAACGGGAAATTAAATGGAGTTAAATGGGTTAGGAAAAAAGTTAAATAGAAGATAAATTTTACCTCCTGATCTAATAAAATTTATTTTTCTTATCAAATCTTCAACATGCCTCTAAAAGCTCTCCCACCATAATAGGATTCGGCTCCATTATGATAAGTAAAAACAGTGCCAAACCGATAATCACAAAAAATGGCGCCACCCAGTTTTCGGATATTAGCTGGGGTTTTTACCCAACTAGATGTTTTAGAGTCAAATTTTCCTAGTTGTTGTAAGGCGCGGTATTGTTCTTCGTCTATCATTTCAATACCCATTTCTTCGGCCATTCCTATTGCTGAGTTTTTGGGTTTGAATTCTTTTCTAGAGGTTAATGCTTCATTATCGTAACAAATACTTCTACGATCTTTTGGTGTTTCGGGAGAACAATCAATAAAAATAATCTCACTTGATTTTTTATTCAACAAAACCACATCCGGTTCGCCTCCTGTTTTCTCCATTTCATTTAACGACCAAAGTTTTTCTGGACTCTTTTCTATTTTCGCTTGCACTTTCGCCCAATCCATTCCCGCATGACGATTCATATTTTTATCAAAACGATTTTTTAGTGTTTTTAATACAGCAACTTGTTGATCTTTTGATAAAGAATTTTTTTTACTCTTCGCCATATTTTAATTATATATAAAAACCATTTAATTGGAATAGATTTTAAAATTAGACTATTTATTTTGAGTTAAAAAATAAATTCGCAAAACAATTCCAAATAGCTTCATTTTTGAATAGCAAGGGAATTAAATTTATATGCTAATTATTTTATAGGTAGCTTCCATAATTTTGTATATTTAAAAAATTATTCAAAAAGTTCAAAAATTTTATTTTTTTACAGAGTAACAAAAAAATAAAACGAATTAACTAAATTAAGGAATATGAAAAAGTTTATTTTCTCATTTGCTGCTTTCTTGATGGGTCAAATTTTAGTAGCACAGTTTCAAATTGGACATACCACTATAACTTTCAACGACCCTTCTCGCACAGGAGGATTTGGTTCAGGTAGCGGCCCTGGTCGTCAAATTCAAACTGAAATTTATTATCCTGCTGGAATCGCTGGCGAGGATGTCAATTTATCTTCTGGAAAATTTCCAGTAATTGTTTTTGGACATGGATTTGCTATGGGTTGGGATGCTTATAATAACATTTGGGAGGAATTAGTTCCATTGGGATATATTATTGCTTTTCCTCGCACAGAAGGAGGTTTATTTCCGGGCCCTTCGCATGCGGATTTTGGATTAGATTTAGCCTTAATAGAATCAAAAATGGAAAATGAAGGAAATTTATCTTCTAGTTTATTTTTAAATCATATTTCAAATAAGTCTGCCATCATGGGGCATTCTATGGGTGGAGGAGCTACATTTTTAGGAGCAGAAAATAATACTAATATTACTACAGTTATTGGTTTAGCTCCTGCTGAAACAACGCCATCCGCCATTGCAGCAGCAGCAAATGTTGCTGTTCCGGCATTAGTATTTACGGCTGATGAAGATATGGTTACACCAGCTGTTGATCATCAAATACCTATTTATAATGGATTAGGAAATTCTTGTAAATATTTAATCAATATTATTGGAGGAGCACATTGCTATTATGCCAATGCAAATTTGAGTTGTGATTTTGGTGAATCAACTTCTGGAGGAAATATTTCTATAACAAGAATCGAGCAACAAGATATTATGTTTCGTTATTTGATACCATGGTTAGAACTATATTTATACGATGATTGTGATCAATCATCTGTTTTTAATACCGATTTATCTCTTGATGCCGAGGTAACTTATCAATCTTCCTGTACAGGTTTTCCTATCCCAACTTATGATTTAAATGTAACAACCAATGGAATGGTACTTACTTCTAATGAAAATAGTGCAGTTTACCAATGGATAGATTGTGATAATGGAAATAGTATTATTACTTCAGCTACACTTCAAACTTATACGGCCACACAAAATGGAGATTATGCAGTAATATTAGGAATTGGATCTTGTGCAGATACATCCACTTGCTATACCATCACTGCGCTTGGTTTAGAAGATTATTTTTTGAATGATACACCAAAAACACTAATTAAAATCGTAAATTATTTGGGCCAAGAAACGGAATTTAAATTAAACACTCCTTTAATTTATATTTACAGCGATGGAACGCGAGAGAAAATGGTGGAAATTGAATTTTAAGAGATAATCCGGATGAAAACTGGGATTATTTTTTTAGATAAATAGGCTTGGCTTTTTTTTCAAGGAAGATTTAATCATTCCATTTGAAAATTTTAAACTACTATTTTTGTAACAACTCCTTTACCCATTAAAATTTCGCCCTCATAAAAATCAAAATCTAAACCAGCATAAAGTTTCCCATTTAATTTTTCAAAATCAATAATGGTAATTTCTGCAGTAACAGTATCACCGGAAAAAACTAAATCTGTATCCATAAAATTATGCTCTCCTAGAATGAGTTCACTATTAAATGAAAATTTTATTCCTGTTCTATATCCCGAAGAAATAGGTGTTTTGCGGCCACCTTCTTTTTCAGAAATAAAATTGAGTAGAGCGATGAAATAGGGTTTTAGCATGGCGAAATATACTATTATTTATTGTCGGTATGGGTTGAGTTTTGTGAATTGCTTAATTAGTAATGTAAAAGCACGGATTACAAATCCGCGCTAGCGAGGTTCTCTTCTTTTTTCGAGGTTTCATTGCTACTTATGTTGCAAGCTAAAATCCCCATTACGCAATAGCCAATAAAGAGAATTGATTTTAGATTTATCTTATTTTTCATGCGTTTATTAATTTCTAGTTTCACTTTTCTATTTCAAACAAACCATAATTCCTTGTATATTCTTCCCATTTTCCATAGGGTAAAACCAAATATTTTTTATCGGGATTTAGCAAAAACTTGGTGGGATATAATTTTACTTCTAAAAATTTAATATCCGCTGTTGTGACCTCCGTTACCGGAAAAGTATACTTATTCTCACCTAAAAATTTATTGAGTTCTTTGGATTCATACGATAAGGTGAACATTTCTAATTCCGAATTATTTTTCAAGGACTGATACAGTTTTTCAATTTCGGGTAATTCCTTTACACAGGGCGAACACCACGTGGCCCAAACATCCAAGTAAATCCATTTATCCGAAGGCTTTGAAAAATCAATGGTTTGATTCGTATTAAAAGTTAAACTTAACTCAGGAAAAGGTTGCATCAGCGCTTCTACTTTCTTTTTCCAAAAATCTACGAAAGTTTCAGAAAGCCCTTGCGCTAAATAGGATTTTTTTAATATCTCCATGTATTGATCAGTAGGCTCATTCAAAGTAACTTCTGTCATATGCTCTAAGGCTGACTTAGATTGATTGTTTTTTGTAAGATAATCGAAATATACCAAATGATAATCGGGAATCGGTGATTCTCCAAATAATAAACTTTTCTCTGTTTCAATTTCATAGATAAACGTTTTATCGACCAAATCTGGAGAAAACTTGACTGCGCCCTCTAGTGCTTTACTATTTTTTGGATTTTTTAAATAGTCTTGGTAATAACAATAGGCCGTTAAGTTACGAAACCAATGACGTTGCCATTGTGAATTAGGATCTGCTTTAAAATCGGATTGCTCTAAATTTTTAAATTGACTCAAGTTCTTTTTCACTTTTGCATAGAGCAAATGAATAGAAGCGGTATCGGAATACTTTTTATTTTCTAGATCACGAACCGCCATTAGAGCAAATCGCTCGGTGCGATTAGAATAATTGGCAGAATTGTTTAAATAGGTTGTCATTTTTTCGAGGTACAATTTCTTTTCGGAATCTTTCTTGGCCAAATGAATTTTATTCCAATAATAAATAGGCGTAATTATTTTGTTAATGGTAGTATCATTTTTCGCATATAATTTTTCTAAAAAAGCAGATTCACCACTTGTTTTTGTCGTAGAATTTAAAATGGGCACCAATATTTTATCTATCTTAGATGAAAAAATATATGGCCATTTTATTTGATAACTAAGGGCCTTATCTACTGCTTCTACACTATTCTTTTCATCCGCCCAAAGTATTTTAATTGTATCAAAATAAATTTCTCTTTCATTGGGAATTTGAGCTTTTGCGGGAAGCTGGAATAGGAGGAAGAGAGAGAGAAAGGATATTAGATAAAATTTAATCATTTTTTTGTTTTAACGGTTTAGATCTTGGCGCAGTGGCGGATTTCGGAGCAAAAAACTGTCAATACACCACAAAAGTTGATGCGAGGTAGAATGCTCAATTAACCACGTCACCCGCTATTGAGCAAAACGCATGTTAGCGGTTCGTTCTTTCTGCTTAAAGTTCTCACTTATTCCTATTATTCAGTTTTCTATTATTTTTCAGTCTTCAATTTCATTACCTTTTTCAATTTCTTCTGCTAACCTCTTTTCAAATTTATTATGTATAAAAAGTATAGAAAGTCCAAATAAAATAGCAGAAACAATAAGTAAATTATTAATTATACCTTCAACAGAAAAAGAAATTCGAATTAATATAGTTGAAATAATAAACCCTGAATTTCGAATAACTTTGTGGTACTGGTCTGTGTGGAAAAATGAAATTAACAATAATATTACATCAGCAATTATCAGAATATTGAAAAACTGTTCAAAGAAAATATTATTGATATACTTGAAAGAAATAGCATTGTTTTCAATTGGTTGAAAGATACCAATACTCCAGTTTAAGAATGAATATACTGCAAGAATTAATAATATAGGTACTAAGGCTGTAGCTATCCATTTTTTTGCGTTTATAAATTTTGAAATACTTTTAGAATGGTTTGTGCTAATTTTAATAGTTCTATATATTCTAGTTCGTTGAATTTGGAATAAATAAATCAAATAGAACAATAAGACTGATGCTAATAAATCATAGGTAAACTGCAAATCATTTTTAATGTTAAACCAATTAGATGAAAGCGATAAATCTGAAAGGTCTTTGAACAATCGTCTAATAATGATTAGTGCAATAATTTCATATTGCTTTGAGATATAAGTGGAAGTTGATTTTGGGAGGTAATAAATTAAAAGATATACCTCATAAACCAATATAAAAGAAAAAGGGGTATAAATCGCAGCGATAGGATTTTTTAATAAGTTTGATGGTTCATTAATGGTAATAATATTAAAATGTATCAATCCAATCAATAATAAATGAATTATAAAACTCACTAAAGCAATCCATAAGATAACCCGTTCACTCTTTTCTTTTGTTTTTTTTGACAGAAGTTTTTGATAAATTTTTTCCGAGTGTTTTAATAAGCCCATAATAATTATTTTAGTAAAAATATTCTGTTGTTTATAGTCGTTGGTTAATTTGAGAATGACCACTAACGGAATGCGGCTACCAGTAGTTGGCGTTTCGAACACTAAACTATCTATAACAACAAAAGGTTTTTTAAAGATAAAAAACTTTATATTACCTCGTCCGTGCCAATTACTGGTAGGTGATGTTATAGGTAGAGCGATATTTATAGTTTTTTGAATAATATTATTTAGAAATAATCAATTTATTCTAAAACAATCTTGCATTTTATTTTTTGAAATTGATTTTTAAAATAGAAAAAATAAATTCCCTCAGATAAAAATCCAATCTCAATACCCTGTTCGGGAAGTATTATTCCAGACATGATAAGTTGACCAACAAGATCATAAATTTCAAAATCTCCTGAATTAGTTATTCCATTTAAAAAAATCTTTTCTTTAGAAGGATTCGGAAACACGAATAAATTAGACTTAGATAGATCGCTAAAACCAACATCAGTTAATCCATCCAGTCTATTAAAGTCATTCGTATAATTCAACCCGTTATATCCAAGACCAGCATAAGCCGTATCGCCAATAGAAAAACCAGATCCGTTATAAATGGATCCTCCTCCGAAATTTGTTATCGGTGTCCAAGAATTGAACAAAGTATCATATTCCCAAAAATCATTAAAATAATTCCCTGCATTGTAACCCGTACCGATGTAAGACTTTCCATTTACCGAAAAACCGACTGCGCCAAATCTTGGCAATCCTCCAAAATCGGGTAACTGTGTCCATGAATCTGTTAAAGGATCATATTCCCAAAAATCTTTTAATGCGTTGTTTAGAGAATCATTTCCAGTACCTA
The DNA here is from genome assembly GCA_945865695.1 of Chryseobacterium gleum. GTDB lineage: Bacteria > Bacteroidota > Bacteroidia > Flavobacteriales_D > UBA2798 > CAMBFX01. The sequence goes on from CAMBFX010000088.1 coordinate 9,497, forward strand.
AATATGCCTTTCCACCATTGGTAAATGCAACTGCCCAATTTCTTGATGCCCCGGGAAAATTTGATTTTTGAGACCAGTTATTTCCAATTGGATCATACTCCCAAACATCACGAAAGTAATTTGTGCCATCCCATCCAGTACATATATAGCCCTTACCATTAACAGAAAAACCAACAGCACCAACTCTACCGCTACCCGGATAATTTGCTCTTGCCAACCATGAATTTGAAGTTGGACTATATTCCCAAAAATCCTGATATCCGGGAAAAGAACTATTATATCCTAATCCAATATATCCTTTTGCTCCAATTGAAAAACCAACCGCCCAATATCTTTGAAAGCCACCTACACCATTTTTCGGAACCCATAAATCAGAAACAGGATTATATTCCCAAAAATCATTCATTGCACCAGTACTGGAATATCCGGTACCACAATAGCCAAAATTTCCAATTGAGAAACAAACGCTTCTGAACCTGGCAGAACCTCCAAAGTCAGTTACCTGTGACCAAATTCCCTGAGAAAACACAGGAAAATGAAAAAGAAAATAAAATATTATAATAAAAATTCTCATTTCTTTTTGGATGATCGCTTTATGAAATAAGCAATACCATGAGCAATTAATAGTATTGTGAAAAATGCAGCAACAACAAGTGCAGAATATTTAATGTTCTTTTCGTGGTCAAGAAAAAATAAAATTAAATATGCCAACCAACCGAAAATCGCTCCGAAAGAAGCTGTGAGGATGCATTGAACACAAGTTCCCAATTTCCCAGAAAATTTATTCCCCGAACAACCTTTACAACCACCCGATTTTGCGATATTGCCATTTGAAACAATTAAATGATCACTATTGCCTATAGGTTGTCCACAACCGTTGCAATCTTTATTTTTTTCTTCTATTTTCATTCTGTTTAAGCCAAATATTTACACCTAAAGAAAAATAAAATCCATTCATAGCATTATTCCTTGGAGGTATTAATGAATTAGATTCAAGTATTGTCCATTTAGGATTTGACAGCTGAAAATTATAACCAAGACGAAGTGTTAAAGGGTAAGAAGGAAAGTCATCATGTGATTTTACCAGGTTAAACAACTCAAACATAAATTCTGGATTAAAATTAAGCACGCGGGCTTTACTGTATTCATAATAAAAAATCGTATCAACATTTACAATTCCACTACCAGATGCGCGAGATGTAAAAAAATAATTTGTTTGGTTTACACCCGTAAGTATATAAATCGATTTGAATATTTTACTTCTATTATTACGATAAACTTGACATCCTATATTAACACCGATATAGCTACCCGAAAAACCTAATTGTAAATTGTAACCCGAATATGTACCTGCCCCTTGCTTTGGAATTATTAATCCAAATGGAATGGCGATAAAAAACTTATCTGGATTTCCTAAAAATATTGATGCTGAAATTCCACCGAAAGTATTGATTGGTTTATTAAGGAAATAAGGGCTTTGTCTTAATTCAGAAAAATCGGATTGCATAAGTATTCCACTAACATTCCAACCCCAAAAAGCACGATTTGTTTTTTTAGTTGAATCAACTGATGAATATATATTAGGATGAATGAATAAAATAAAAAATAGAACAATACAAATCCTTAGATATTTTAATGAATTGATTAACATATTTTTTATTGACAATATTGATTAGTATTGTTACATAATGGGGCATTTGCATTAAGTTGATTGTTTGTTACAGCCGCAATTAAAATACCAACAATTACAGAGACTCCAATACCTGTAAGATTTAAAAAACCTAAAAACGCTGCCAATATAAAAATAGCAACAAATGCAATATTAGTGCATGATTTTATATTTGCAAACCCGCCTAAATTACACCAGAAATCACAGATGTTTAGCGGGCATAAAGTTTTATTAACCAAGTACCAACCAAGCAACTGTAAAATTCCAAAACCAAGGAAAAGCAATGCCCAACCTAATGCAGCAGGAGGGGTAAGATAACAATTAAAGTTAGGTGGTACAGGCGTAGTTGGAGGCCAAAACATAAACATTAATATTCCAACAACGATAAAAATCTGAGCTGTTGTTTTGAGAAAAAACTTACATACACATTTATTACATTTAAGGATATAAATTAATGTGAAAGCGAGAACAGCTATCCCAGTAAATGTTAGAATAGTTCCAGTGGTAAAACACAATGGTAAAGTCATTGCCATTGTTATAGCAATACTTGCACTAAGTATATAAAGCCATTCTAAAAATCTACAAAATGACGCAACAAAAATATTAGTATAACAACCTGAAGTGCATGAAACGGAAACGTTAGTAGATTCTATGGCTGGACAATTAATTGGCGGAGCAATTACATCCAAAACCGATGTATATGTTCCTGGAGAAGAGTAATTATGAGTATCTGTAAGATTAAAAATTCCGGGCCCAGTAAATGTATGAATCGGACCAAAGAAACCGTCCCCAAAATTGCGTCTAAAGTTCAGCGTGCACATACCTGTGATGCTTACAGTAGTATTGAATGTGACAAGTTGTGTGTTATTTGAACATAATCCATAATTTACGGTAGTATTCGCTTTAGGACAACAGCAAAGTGTACCTGAAAAGGTTTGTGTACACGTATAATTTGGGCACATATTTGTGACCACTACTGTTACAGCATCATTACACAGACAAGAAGTTGGAATTGTTGCAATATAACTATAAAATGTATTTGTAATAGCCGTTAAAGCAGCTGTGCCATTGTAAGTATTCCCACCACACGTAACCGTCATGGTTACCTTTGGCTGCCCACCACAGGAAGTGAAAATCTGAAGATTTCCTTGAACAATAATGTTTCCTGCCTGATCGATTACAACAGAATTAATGGTTAAAGCACATGCCATATTTTAGAATTTACTTTAATATAAAAAAAACATATTCGAATACTGCATAAATTTAAGTCAATGACGTCTGATTAGCAAGTATTTTATTAACTAAATCCGCTAAAAGTGTTTTTTTTCTTCCGAATGTAAATGTTTTTGTTTACTATAATCTGACTTGGTGTGATGTCAGCGCGCTTTACCTATAACGTCTCGTGGCTTGCAGAAGTTGGGGAATTGGTTAGCCTAAACTTTCAGTAAACCACTGACCACAAAAGTACAAAACAATGTGTAAAGTCAAGACCAAAACCCCAATTTTTGCAAACCGCTGTTGTGCGTAGTATTTTCTGTATTTCATTGTTTATTCTAATTCTGTTTTCTTAATAATGTGAATTCCACCAACACTATAAGCAACATTTATCGGAATTGGCTGTCCGTTTAAATAAAAGTTTCCATTTTGAAATGGTGTTAATCCTTCATCTATCAAAAATAGGTAATTTTCCTTGTCTGTTAAAATTTCAAAATTATCATTTGTCAATTCCACTTGTTCAATATATTCTACTATTCCAAGTTTATTTAATTCTGGAATTGTAACTTTATCTCCGTTCATTTCACAAACATTTTTTTCTCCAAGACCTGGCATTCCAAACCAAGGCATTGCCTGTCCAACTTGTAATGAAATTTTAGAAGTGTCGCCTTCAAATAAAAAATGTTTTACTTTAAATTTTTCAAAGTGTGGTGGAAGTGATTTTTTTGGGAATGGTTCTTCTGCTTTCCAAAAAAACATTACTTTATTTTGCCATTCTTGGTCATTTCTGTCCGCACAAATTAAATTGTCAGTCCAATAGTGCATATAAAGTTGTCCAGTTCTTAGTAAAATTGTTGATTTTTCAATTCTTTCTTTTTGCTCATCGGTTAAGTTTCTTAAAATTTTATAGCCGATATTTTTACCTGTTGAAACAAACTTGTTACCTTTCATCAATTGAATAGTATCTGTTTCATTTATGTTCTCCGAATTGTTTTCGGCTTGTTTCTTTCCAAAAAGTTTATTAAAAAATCCCATAATTTATTTTGCTAATGTATTTGTATCTTATTGTTTCCGTCGGTTCTCGCAATATTACGCACAACGTCATCCGAACTAGTATAGTGTCCGTTTATTCCGTTGAAACAAATATACTAAAAAGACGGACATTATTCTAGTTCGGTGTTATGCGTGAGTAGGCGCGGTGTTGCGCCCAGCGAACGCGAGCAAGGGCGCGAGGTTGATTGTATCGTTTTTTATTATTGCGCTAATCTCTCTGATTGGCGTAGTGATGAAAACGATTCGGGGAAAACTAAAATTTGTAGTTTTTTTCAATCTTTCGTCTAAAATCAGGCCGCAAAGCAATCGATTTCTTGACTTTTATTTTTTATTCCGATAACTTTGCTAAGCTAAAGTCGGGCTGACGTTTCTACGTCACAAAAACAAGGCTTTTTGCACGGTATAACCGTCACGACTTTAGAAGTAAAATCAAAAAATTTTCCTTGGCTGATTTTAGACGAAAGAAAAAAAACTTTTATTGCCCCGAATAATCAAC
>CAMBFX010000089.1 GCA_945865695.1 Chryseobacterium gleum
CCACTTCCATTGCCAAAGCTTGTCGGTTGAACTCTTCAACTACATTGAGAACTTTAATTTTTCTTCCGTTATAAAGCACATCATGCATAAAATCCATCGACCAGATTTCATTGATATTTTGAGGCGATTTAGCTGGAACCGACAACCGGTTGGGCAATCTTCTTTTGTGTTTTCTTCTGATGTTTAAATTCATATTCGTATAAACTCTATGTACGCGTTTATGATTCCATAAATATCCTTCCAAACGTAATCGTTGATACATTTTCCAAAATCCGTATCCAGGATGACGACCTGCTAATGCATTTAATGCTGTTATCACTTTTTCATCTTTCTCCGACTTACTGCTTTCATAGTTAAAAACGGTTCTTGAGAGATTTAAAATGCGACAGGCTTTGCGTTCACTCAGTTGATGTTGTTTAATCAAATGAGAGGCGCATTCACGCTTTTTAACAGGCCCTACAACTTTTTTTCAATTAGATCCTTTAAAGCGAAGTTCTCCAGATTCAAATCGGCAACAATCCGCTTAAGTTTGTTGTTTTCAGATTCCAATTCCCGCAGTCGCTTGAGTTCATTGACCTGCATGTCGGAATACTTTTTCTTCCAGTTATAGAGGGTGGCATCACTGATGCCGTTTTCCCTTGTCAATTCCTGGACTTTCTTTCCCGCGTTATACTCCTTGAGTATACGAAGGATCTGTTCTTCGGTAAAACGTTTCTTTTTCATATCCAATTGTTAAAGTTACTAATTTACAATTGGTACTAAAAATTGGGGTGCTTACACCAAGATTCTGCATTTAGAATTAATTTCTAATGATGAAATGGAGTTTCTGAAACAACATGGTAAATTTGTTTGCGCTGAGAAATTTTCAAACTTATGAAATATATTTATAAAAGCTGGAACTCTTTCACAATATTAGATTCTCAAATTAGTTTTGAAGATGAATTATTTCGGTGCAGTAGAGTATTCAATTCAAAATGGAAAAATGAAGAGTATAAAATAGCATTTCAAAGTGAATCATTTGATGTGACTAAAATGTGGGTGAATTTATCAGTGGACTCTGATCGAATATCGAATTTGAATGTAGAATTTAAGCGCCTGCCTGAAAATTTATTAATGATGTTAGGAATTTCTTTTGTATTTTTTCTCTTTAGTTATTTTACAAATAGTTTGTTTCTCTTTAATACTATAATATATTTAGTAATTGTTTTATATGGTCTAATACTTTACATAATTGGGCAGACAATTTTAAGTTTTGATGTTAAAAGCAATATTGTTGAAAAAAGCTTTAAGTTTGAATGTAGGTCAATTGGTAACGATACAGGGTTAATTTATTTTGTGGATAAAATTAAAAATGAACTTAATAAAAAATAACAAAATACTTCATATTGAATTACCTATTCAAATTGTCTTTTCAAATATGATTTTGCCCATTCGGTCTTATTGTAATATATACAAGAATTCCATTATATGTTTGATTAAAAACTCAAAATCCTACTATTAATATTCATTAAACTTTCAAATCTTTGAAAATCATCTAAAAAGTTCGATAAATCCAACCCGTAGGGTACAAAAAGCAGAGCGAGAAACAGAGCGAGAGCGAAGTTTGGAGTTCTGCTTTTTTCTTCGCTCTGTTCACTCACATTCGCTCTAATCAAATTCAAAAATTTCTATTACAAGAGCGAAAAACACCAGTCTGATATTTCTTCAATTAGTTCACTTACACTAAATCTGAAATCAGATCCAGAATAAAGATTAAAAATAATTTTTTCTGAGAAATTTTTATTTCTAAAACCCAAACAACTCCATCAGCACCCCTGGAACTGCGCCTAAGGCAACAATTAAAAGTGTGCAAAGAATAAAAACAGCCATGTGTGATTTACCAATGGAAACTTCGGTGGTTTTATCTGAATCAGTACACATAGTGATGATTACTTTTAGATAATAAGTAGCGCCCACTGCGGCTGAAAGAATGGCAATAATCATTAACCAAACATTGGTTGTATCCAACAAAGTAACGAATACAAAATACTTAGCAAAAAATCCTGCTGTTATCGGAATACCTGCCAATGAAAGCATCGCGATAGTCATGCAAATGGCAGCGGCCGGACTTCTCTTCAACAATCCTTTGAAAGATTCGAATTCGTTATCGCTGTTTTTAGCAATATGATATAAAATTCCGAAAGCCACTAAACTTCCCAATGAATAAGCTAATGAATAATACACCAATGCATCCATTGACATATTGAGATTATTGTTTGCCAAAATCACCATCAACATGAATGATGCTTGACTAATACTCGAATAAGCTAACATTCTTTTCACACTGGATTGACGTGCTGCTGTGATATTAGAAATCACTAATGAAATAGCAATAGCTCCTGCTAAAATCGGCATCCAAGTTTCGCTGACAGATTGAAAAGTAACGAGGAATAAAATAATCAATGCTGCGAATGCTGCAGTTTTCACCACTGTACTCATTAGTGCAGTTATCAGTGTAGGAGAACCATCATATACATCAGGCGCCCAAAAATGGAAAGGAGCGACTGATATTTTAAATAACATCACCACCAAAATCATTACAACTCCCACATAAAAGAAACCTGGCAAATTTTCTGAATTCGCTTCAATTACCGTTTTGATTTCGGCCAAATCGAATGAAGCAGTTGCGCCATATACCAATGTGATTCCGAATAATAAAAATCCACTGGAAAAAGCTCCCATGATTAAATATTTAAAACCAGCTTCATTGCTAGCAGAATCATTTTTCTGACTTGCAGCCAATATATATAGCGGAATACTCAAAATTTCTATTCCTAAAAACAAAGTAGCCATATTGGTAAAAGCCGTTAAAATCATTGCGCCAGAAATAGAAAATAACACCAATACATAATGATCTACCGTATGAGTTCCCTTCTCGAAATATTCATGCGCCAAAACAAACCATAATAAAACCGTGACCAAAATTACAGTCGAAAAAACCAACGAAGGTTTAGTAAAAGAAATCATATTTTCAAAATAGGAAATGGAAACGGGGTTACACCACTCCATTACATTCGCAACAAGCGCTCCTGCAACTCCAACAATCACTACTGGAAAAAGTAGTTGTCTGAATTTTAATATTTCTGAAATCATTGCCAGAATACCCAATCCACAAATTATGAATAATGCAATCATAAAAATTCTGTTTCCTCTTTTATTTAATGTACATTAAAATATCTTTCGATGCTGTTTCTGCCACTTCATTGAACGGACCTGGATAAACTCCTAATCCAATCACTGCCGCAGCGATAATTACCAATACAACTGTTTCGCTTGTTTCCAATTTACCAAAAGTCATTTTAGGATCTTTACTTTCTCCCAACATAATTTTTTGGAAAGCACGCAACATATAAACCGCTCCTAAAATCACCGATAATCCTGCGAACAAACCGATGTAAGCACTGTATTGATAAATTCCCATCAAGGATAAAAATTCTCCCACAAAACCATTTGTTAAAGGCAATGAAACTGCGCCTAATAAAATAATTAAAAACAAAGTGGAGAAATTTCCGTTGAGTAATCTGATTCCGCCCATCTTATTCATATCAGTCGTTCCGAGATGACGAAATAATATTTCTCCGATGAAAAATAATCCTACGGCATTAATTCCATGCGCTAACATAAACATGATGGAACCTTGAATTCCTTGAAAACTCACGGATAAAATTGCCGCTGCAATAATTCCAACGTGAGCAATGGAAGTATAAGCAATGAATCTTTTGTATTCTGTTTGTCCGATGGCAATAATGGAAGCATAGACCACTCCAATTGCTGCCAATACCATTGCTGCTGTTCCCCATTCGGCAACACCCGCAGGAACCATTGGTAAAAGCCATTTAATAGAACCGAAAGTGGCCATCTTCAAAACAATTCCAGATAATAACATAGTACCTTGAACAGGTGCATTTACATAGGTATCGGGTTGCCAAGTATGAAATGGAAAAACGGGCATCTTAATAGCGAAAGCGACAAAAATCAAACAGAAAACAGACCCTTGCTCAGCAATGGTTAATTTATTTCCTGCATCATACATCGCTAAAATATTCCAAGATTTAGCTCCTGCAACATCAGTGAAATTATAAATGTAAATCAATCCGATTAACATAAATAAAGATCCAATTAATGTATAAATAAAAAATTTCAAAGTGATTCTACCACGATTTTCTCCTCCCCAAAGCAAACAAATGAGGTAAGCAGGAATCAATGCAAATTCCCAAAATACATAGAATAAAAATCCATCATTTGCAGTGAAAACTCCAATCACGGCCATTTCCAATGCAAGAATTAAAGCGTAAAAATGTTGGGAGAGTTCTGTACCTTTTTTAAACGATGATAAAATAATAATCGGAATTAAAAAAGTGGTGAGCATTATCATTAATAATCCCAAAGCATCTATAGCAATATTAAAATGTATTCCGAGAGATTTAATCCAAACACAATCATGTGATAATAATTCAGATGTAGGATCATTCTTATAAACAGCAAAAGCAACAATAGCAAGAACGAACTCAACTCCCGAAAACAATAGCGCTAAATTTCTTGCTCCGTTTCTTTTTGAAACGAATAGTATCAATGCTGCTAAAAGTGGAAAGGCGATTAATAGTATTGGTAACATAAATATTTTAAATCAAAAAAGTGAATATGAGAATGACTGACACAGCAATAACCATGCTGATAAAATAGAATGTAATACTTCCATTCTGAATCAATCGTGCATAATTGCCTGCTGTTTTTGCAATGGTGCCAACGCCATTTACAATACCGTCAAAAATCTGAATATCGAAAATCTTGTGGAACACTCGCGATAAATAATCAATCGGTTTACGAATAAGTGAATCGTAAATTTCATCAATATAAAATTTATTATAAATAGTAGTTTTCCATTTTTGCTTCGCGTTTTCTTTTTCATTGGGAACGAGACCATTTTTCTTATAAATTTCATAAGCTACATAAATGGAAGCTGCGGCAGTTATCACTGCAAATCCCATCAAAAGCCATTCTACTTCGTGAGAAAGTTTTGAATGATGTCCGCGCATGATGACAGAATCAAGATTCTCACTCATCCAATTGGTATAATGCCAGAATTCAGGTAAACCTAAAACTCCTCCAACGATACTTAAAAAAGCAAGGATGATTAATGGAATTGTCATTGCTCGCGGAGATTCATGTAAATGATGTTCTTGTTCATGCGTTCCTCTGAATTTTCCATAAAATGTAACGAACAGCATTCGGAACATATAGAAAGCGGTGAGAATCGAAGCTAACATGGCAAAAAACCATAACACTACATTGTGTTCGAATACATGCGCGAGGATTTCATCCTTACTAAAGAAACCTGAGAAAGGAGGAATACCGGAAATGGCAATCGTACCAATCAACATAGTGATAAAAGTGATTTTAATTTTAGATTTCAATCCGCCCATTTTGCGAATATCTTGTTCACCACTCATTGCGTGAATTACTGAACCTGCGGCAAGGAATAATAATGCTTTGAAAAATGCATGAGTCACAACGTGAAAAACTGAAGAACTATATGCGCCCACTCCCAATCCTAAAAACATTAAGCCTAATTGAGAAACGGTGGAATAAGCAAGAATTTTTTTAATGTCGTTTTGAAATAAAGCAATCATCGCTGCTAATAATGCGGTAGCAACACCAACAATTGCAACCGTCATAGCAGCCGTTTCACTCATTGAATAAAAAATATTGGAACGAACAATCATATAAATTCCCGCGGTAACCATTGTTGCTGCGTGAATCAATGCAGAAACAGGAGTTGGCCCTGCCATTGCATCTGGCAACCATGTATAGAGAGGAATTTGTGCGCTTTTTCCAATGGCACCAACAAATAATAAAAGTGCGATTGCCGTAGCCATTGTATTTCCTTCACCCGGATTATCAAAAATTTCTCCGTAAGTTAAAGTTCCATATGTAGTAAAAATTAAAAACATTCCGAGTAAAAAACCTAAATCACCAATTCGGTTCATCACGAATGCTTTTCTAGCTGCGTTGTTATTCGCTGTTTCCTTGAACCAAAATCCAATTAATAAATAAGAAGCTAATCCTACTCCTTCCCAACCTGTGAAAAGAATTAAATAATTATTTCCCATTACTAATAACAACATGAAAAATACAAAGAGATTCAAATAAGAAAAATAACGAGAAAAACCTTCGTCTTCTTTCATGTAAGCCGTACTATAAACATGAATCAAAAATCCAATTCCGGTAATTACTAAAAGAAAAACGGTAGAAAGTGGATCTATCAAAAACTCAAATGGTATTTTTAAAGCGCCAGAATTAATCCAATCAAAAACAGAAACTACTTCTGCATTTCCGGTAGATTGTACTTGAGAAAAAACTACAAGAGAGCAAATAAAAGACGCCAACATGGCGAGGCAGGCAATCCATCCACTTGCTGTGTTGCCGATTCGTTTTCCGAAAAAAGCATTTAGCAAAAAACCAATGAGAGGAAAGAGCGGTATCAGTATAGCTATTTTCACTTCTTAATTTTTTAATTTGTTCATTAAATCCGAATCGATGCTCTTGATATTTCTAAAAATCATACTTAGAATAGCTAAACCAACAGCAACTTCTGCTGCGGCAACAGCCATATTGAAAAACACGAAAACTTGTCCGCTGGTATCTTCAAATAAAGTGCTAAAAGCAACCATTAATAAACTCACGGCATTCAACATTAATTCGATGCACATGAAAAGAATAATCATGTTTCTTCTTACTAAAACGCCAATGATTCCTATAGTAAAAAGGACTGAGCTTAGTAATAAATACAGATCGATAGAGATTCCGTTAATCATTTATTTTCATTTTTAATTTCGTCTTTCTTGTCTTTCTTTCCTAACATAATTGCGCCCACTAATGCTGATAGCAATAAAATAGATACTATTTCGAAAGGAAATAAAAATTCGTTAAACAAAACATGTCCTAAGTTTTTCATTAATCCTGCCTCAGAATGTCCAACATGCACAATTTGCATTTCTTCTGAACTTCTTAAAACGCCTACTAATACCAATAGTAAAAGTCCACCTACCAAAACACCAATAAATTTTGAAATATTCGTTCGTTTGGGTTCGCTTTCTTCATTGAGATTCATCAACATGATGACGAACAAAAATAAAACCATGATTGCACCCGAATAAACGGCTATATGAACGATGGCGAGAAATTGCGCATTCAATAATAAATAATGTCCAGCGATGCAGAAAAAAGTCAATACTAAATAAAGCACGGAATGAACAGGATTTTTGGAAAACACTACTAATAAAGCGAAGAAAATCACCATAAAAGAAAGTATTCCGAAAAGCCATTGTGTAATTGTAAATCCTAACATATTTTAATTCTCTTTAATTCTTAATGCTTATTCTTTTTTTCATCGCTATACAACACATTATGTTTTGCATTTCCTTCTTCTTTTTTAAATGCTAAAACTTCTGCTGTTTGTCTTTTCGTAACATCAATTCTATTTTCCATAGTCTCCACCAATTTATCTTTACCATAAATAAATTCATCTCTTTCGAATTGTGATGGTACTAATCTATCTGTTAAAAAAATCGCTTCTTTCGGACAAGCATCTTCGCAAAGTCCGCAAAAAATACAACGCAACATATTTATTTCGTAAAGCGATGCATATTTTTCTTCTCTGTATTTTCCTTCTTCTCCTGACTTTCTTTCTGCGCTTTCCATTGTTATCGCTTCGGCAGGACAAGCAACGGCACACATTCCACAAGATGTACAACGTTCAGCTCCATTATCATCGCGTTTCAACACATGTTGTCCGCGATAAATAGGAGCATGTTCTTTTTTCACTTCCGGATATTGGATGGTAGCTCTTTTCTTGAAAAGGTGACTGAATGTAATCCACATTCCTTTGAAAAGTGCGGGCAAATAAATTTTCTCAGAGAAAGTCTGCTCTTTATTCGACACCATTTTACTTCTATTCGTCAGTTGCATATTCTAAATTTCATTATCAAATTACGATATTCCCTCGAATGATTTCTACAATTACTGTGATGGCCAAATTCAATAATGAAAGCGGTAATAATGCTTTCCAACCTAAATTCATTAATTGATCATAACGGAATCTTGGAATTGTCCAACGAATCCAAATGAAAATAGAAATGAAAATTAATGTTTTGGTAAAGTAAACTCCGAATCCGATGAATGTTATCCACCATGATCCTGTTTCTAATCCCATCGCTTCATAAATTTCTGCTGCGAATGGAAAATTATATCCCCCGAAATAAAACCCTGCAATTACTGCAGATGAAACGAACATGGTAATGTATTCTGCGAATAGGAAAAGACCTAATTTGAATGCAGAATATTCGGTGTGGTATCCGCCCACTAATTCGGTTTCACATTCTGCCAAATCGAATGGTGCACGATTTGCTTCTGCCAATGCGCAAACAAAGAAAATAACAAAACCGAGAGGTTGCCAAACTACATTTGCAAAACCAGCATCTTGTGCTGCAACAATTTCTCCAAAACTTAGAGAACCACCAGCAGAAATAATTAATGCAATCAATGAAATTCCCATGGCTAATTCATAACTGATCATTTGAGAAGAAGAACGAATCGCGCCTAAAAGAGAAAATTTATTGTTAGACGCCCAGCCACCAATCATGATTCCATAAACTGAGATTGAAGTTACCGCTAATAAAAAGATAACACCAATTTCTACATCGGTAATTTGTATTGGATAATAACTATCTCCAATTTTCATTGCAGGCGCCCAAGGAATTAATGAGCCGGCTAATAAAGCAGTCACTAAAAACAAGGCTGGAGCCATCACAAACAAAAATTTATTCGAAAGATTGGGAATGATTTCTTCTTTGAACATCATTTTTCCACCATCGGCTAACGGCTGAAGTAATCCCCATTTACCCGCACGATTAGGCCCGAAACGATCCTGCAACAATCCGCTGAATTTACGTTCCCACCAAGTAGAATATGCTGCAATTCCAAGTGAGATCGCAAAAATGATCAAACACAAGGTTGTTTTATATATGATGAAATCAAAAATCATTTTGCTTATGGTTTTTTATCAAATTTTTGAAATCCTAATGGATTCTGATGCTTCAATTGCTCTAATTTTTTCTCATTCAAATGTTCATACTGATTTTGTGAAATCACTGAATGACGATGAACGGGTGATGGACCTTCAATTACCCAATCACTTTTTTGTTTATGATCATAGCGACAACCGTTACAAATAAATTCTTCTACTTCATCCCATTGATCTTTTCTTGCCGTTACGCGCAACACATCTTCACCCTTGAACCACAAACGAACTTTACCAGAACATTTGGTGCAATTACGATGAGCATCCATTGCTTTGGTAAACCAAACTCTTTGTTTGAATCGGAAAGTTTTATCTGTTAATGCACCCACCGGACAAACATCAATTACATTTCCAGAAAATTCATTATCGATTGCTTGTTCTATATAAGTAGAAATTTCTGCGGCATCACCTCTATTGATAACACCATGAACACGATTATCTGTGATCTGTTCCGCCACTTTCACGCAACGGTAACAAAGAATACAACGATTCATATGTAATTTCACCTTGTCACCGATATCAATTCCCTCGTATTCTCTACGTTTAAATTCATATCTCGATTCTGCTAATCCATGCTCGTATCCTAAATCTTGTAATTTACATTCTCCAGCTTGATCACAAACAGGGCAATCTAAAGGGTGATTAATCAATAAAAATTCTACGATACCTTTTCTTGCTTCTACAATTTCTGGATTGGTAAAATTTTCTACTACCATTCCATCCATTACTTCCGTACGGCAACTCGCCATTGGTTTAGGCATTGGAGTTGGATTGGCTGTGCTACCTTGTGCTACTTTCACAATACAAGTTCTGCAATAACCACCACTGGTTTTTAATTTTGTATAATAACACATCGCAGGTGGAGCAACCTCTGCTCCGATCATACGTGCTGCTTGTAAAATGGTCGTACCTTTTGGTACATCAATTTCTTTTCCGTCAATAGTTACTTTCATCCAGGTTCTTTTTATTTAATGTACTGCCTGATGTAATCTTTCATAATGGCTGATGTCGACAAATTTTTTGTTTCTCGCCACTTCCAAAAATTCCGCTTTGAAATGTCTGATCGCTGCTGCCACTGGCCAAGCTGCTGCTTCTCCCAATGGACAAATGGTTTTTCCTTCGATTTTACTTTGGATATCCCACAACAATTCTACATCTCTTTCTTCAGCTGTACCATTCAAAAATTTCTTCAATATTTTTTCCATCCAACCCGTTCCTTCACGGCAAGGCGAACATTGTCCGCAACTTTCATGATGATAAAAACGCGTGAACGTAAATAAGTTTTTTACAATACTGGTATCTTCATCCATGACAATAAATCCGCCCGAACCTAACATGGTTCCAGTTTGAAAACCTCCATCCGCTAAACTTTCGTAAGTCATCAAACGTGGTTCACCTTTGGCAGTTGTCAATATTAAATCAGCAGGTAAAATAGGAACGGAAGAACCTCCGGCAACAACTGCTTTTAATTTTTTTCCGTTACGAATTCCTCCGCAATAATTATCACTATAAATAAATTCTTCGACTGGAACACCTAATTCGATTTCATAAACACCCGGTTTATTAATATGTCCAGAAGCAGAAATTAATTTTGTTCCTGTAGATTTTCCTATTCCTATTTTTGCATATTCTTCTCCACCCATGTTTACGATTGGGCAAACTGCTGCAATAGTTTCTACATTATTCACCACAGTTGGACAACCCCATAATCCAGCTACAGCAGGGAATGGTGGTTTGATGCGTGGATTTCCACGTTTACCCTCTAATGATTCTAATAATGCAGTTTCTTCTCCGCAGATATAAGCACCAGCTCCAATTTGTACATAACAATCGTGAGAAAAATCGGTTCCTAAAATATTATTTCCTAGCCAACCTGCAGCATAGGCTTCATCAATGGCTTTTTGTATAATACGCGCGACATAAAAATATTCTCCTCGGATGTAGATATAAGATCTTTTTGCTCCTAATGCATAAGAAGCGGTAATCATTCCTTCAATTAATGCATGAGGAATTTTTTCCATCAAATAACGATCCTTGAAAGTTCCCGGCTCAGATTCATCGGCATTACAAACTAAATAACGCGGAACGCCTTCTGGTTTTGCCAAGAAACTCCATTTTAATCCTGTTGGAAATCCTGCTCCACCTCTACCTCGTAAACCAGATTTTTTTACTTCATCGGTTACTTGATCGGGATTCATTGTTCTCAAAACTTTTTCCACTGAAGCATATCCACCATTGGCGCGATAAACATCTAGAGTTTCAATTCCAGGAACGTGATCATTATGTATTAAAAGTTTTCTTCCCATTTTAATTTCTGATTACAGGGTATTTTTATAATCGTAATCCGTGTAATTCTTTTGTTTATTTTCTGTACGATAATCTGCAATTAATTTATCTACTTTTTCATAGGTAAGATTCTCGTGATAACTCGCCCCGCATTGCAACATGGGTGCAGAACCGCAAGAGCCCAAACATTCCGCCACTTTTAAAGTAAACATTCCATCAGAAGTAGTTTCGCCTGTTTTAATTCCTAATTTTTTCTCGATATATTTAACGATGTCTTCAGCTCCATTCAACCAACAAGAACTGGTTTGGCAAACTTCGAATAAGCATTTTCCTACTGGTTTCAAATGAAACATCGAATAGAAAGAGGCAACTTCAAAAACTTCAATTGGTTTTATTTTCATTATTGAAGCAACGTAATCCATTGTTTCGGGACTTAACCATCCACCGAATTCCGCTTGTGCTACATGCAATATCGGGATGATTGCAGACTTCTGTTTTCCTTCTGGATAATTAGAAAGTAATTTCTGCACAGTAGCCATCGATTCCTCACTAAAGCGAGTAAATTCCCTTTTGTTTGCGTTAAACTCTTGTGTACCGTGAACCTCTGCTCCCATTTCTAAACTATATTATAAATTTCTTTTTTCTTTCTAAAAAAATCAAGCATCCAATTCTCCCGCAATTACATTCATGCTACTCATTGTAATAATCGCATCACTCAATAAAGAACCTCTGATCATTTCAGGATAAGCTTGGTAATAAATAAAACATGGTCTTCTGAAATGCAAACGATAAGGAGTTCTTCCTCCATCACTAATCAAATAAAAACCAACTTCACCATTTCCTCCTTCTACACTATGATAAATTTCGCCTTTTGGAATTTCTGTTTCGCCCATCACAATTTTAAAATGGTAAATCAACGCCTCCATTTCATTATATACTTTTTCTTTTGGCGGAAGGAAAAAATCAGGTAAAACTGCATGAGGAGGACCAGCTGGTAAATTTTTTATTGCTTGTTCGATGATACGAAGTGATTGCTTCATCTCTTCGTTACGAACCATAAATCTATCGTATGTATCTCCACTAGATCCCACAGGAATGA
Source organism: Chryseobacterium gleum (assembly GCA_945865695.1). Lineage (GTDB taxonomy): Bacteria > Bacteroidota > Bacteroidia > Flavobacteriales_D > UBA2798 > CAMBFX01. Next base: position 12,504 of record CAMBFX010000089.1, read on the forward strand.
TGAAATCAAAATCTTGATAAGATGAATATGGTGTTGCTACACGCACATCGTAATCAACGCCTGCAGCTCTCAAATTTGGCCCAGTAAATCCGTACTCCAATGCTCTTTCTCCAGTAATAGGTCCGCAATTAACTGTGCGATCCATGAAAATTCTATTTCTCTCTAAAAGATTATTGAATTCTGCTAATCCAACTGGAAATTCTTTTAAAAATTTATGGATCCTATCCCAAGTAATTTGGCTCCACTCGTGTTCAAATCCACCGATACGAGAAATATTAGTGGTTAATCTTGCGCCACAAATTCCCTCGAAAATATCGTAGATGTGCTCTCTGAATTGAAATAAATATAAAAATCCGGTAGTTGCTCCTGTATCTTGTCCGATAATGGTATTACAAATAATATGATCAGCAATTCTAGAAAGCTCCATGATAATAACACGGAGATATTCTACACGCTTTGGTAATTCTGCTTTGATTAATTTCTCCACCGTCATATGCCAACCCATATTATTAATTGGAGAAGAGCAATAATTTAAACGATCGGTGATGGGAGTAATTTGTGCGTAAGGTCTTCTTTCAGCCAATTTCTCGAATGCACGGTGAATATATCCAACTGTTGGAACAGCATCGTGAATAATTTCACCATCCATTTTAAGAACGTTTTGAAAAATTCCGTGAGTAGCAGGATGCGTAGGTCCAAGGTTCAGAGTGGTATATTCTTTTTCCATGCTATCAGCATCCGGGGCAATATGTGGTTGTTTTTTGCTCATCTGGTAGTGATGGGTTTATCGTCCGAACATTTTATCTGATTTATCGTCTCTTGTTTGATCTTCCAAAGGATATTCTTTTCTAAGAGGGAAAATATCCATTTCATCCACATTTAAAATTCTTACAAGATTTGGGTGGCCAGCAAATTTCACTCCGAAAAAATCATAGGTTTCTCTTTCCATCCAATTTGCTCCAGCCCATAAATCAGTTACCGATTTAATATCTGGTGAAGACATTGGAACAAAAGATTTCACTCGTAAGCGAATATTTTTTTGCATGTTGTGCAAATGATAAACAACGCCTAATTGCTTTTCATCTTCAGTTTGCATGGCAGTAAGATCCGTCAAAAAATGGAAATTAAATTCTGAATCTTCTTTCAGAAATTTAAGAATATCATGAGAAGAATGAGATTTAATGGTAATTACTGGGAAATCATAAAGCGTTTCGGCTTTTAACAATTCACCTGAAAATTTTTCATTTAGTTTTTCTTCTACCTTATTTAAAAATTCGCTCATTTCAATTATTTATTCAATTCCGTAAGAATTCAAAAGTTGTTTGTATTCGGGGCTATGTCTTCT
>CAMBFX010000090.1 GCA_945865695.1 Chryseobacterium gleum
TCCGGCTGAAATTTACTTCAAAAAAGATTTGAACATATTAACAGATATGAACAAAGAAAAAGAAGCAAAAAGAAATCTTACATTAATAATAAATGAATAATATATTTAACTTTGATAAATGCAGTCTAAGAAATGGGGTACACTACAGATAAACCGTATTCTTCTGAATATTCCTCTCCTTGGTTGTGCTTATATGCTGCAGGAAACATTTCTTTATAGGGACTATCAGAATTTACTAATGGGTCGCAGGCATCTCTAAAAAAATCTTCATGATAATCAACCTTCATTAAAAAAGAATCTAAATAAGAAAATAATGTATCTCCTAAATCTGAGAAAGAAGTATTGTCAACAACTATTTTTTTAAAGTCGACTGAAGGATTAAATTCTATTTCATTTAAATAATTGTAAAATAGTATACCTTCATTACAACTCATTTTAATTTCTTGCTTTTCCATTTTTGTTTTAATTTATTAAAATTAGTTATGTGAATTATAGCTTAGTTTTCTTAAAATTTTAAATCACGGCTAATTAAAAACTGAATTACTCTTCAATCAATTCGTATTGATTGTTAGGATCTCCAACCTTGTCACCAGTTAATTCAAAATTATCTTCAATTTCATCACCATATTTTTCCCAAAAAGCTTCTTCATTTTCTTTATATAGCTGTAATTGTTCTTGATTAAGTTCAGCCTCATAAAAGTTAATATCGGTAACTGTTTCTATTTTTCTAATTTTTGCCATAGCATTTAAATTTTAAGGTTAATTATTTACATTAGATTTATTTTTGTTTTTGTTCGTTTTTAAATATTGACTTGTTCTATTATTTTAAACTATTTATTTTCATGCATAAGTTTTTTTATTTCTTTACCAAGGTTAAACCATTTCTATTAATACTATTGGCAAATGCCAATAGTATTATAAAATTATTAAATAACTTCCCACATACTAAGACTGCTAGCCAGTCCCAAATCAGACACACCTATTTTTTTCTTTAAAGCCTCCACAATATCGCGTTCTGAGGGCTTAGAGCTAGTTGAAATTACATCAATAATTTCTCCAACTTCGGTTAATTTTCCATGTTTACTGGATTTGTAAGCGTATTTAAATTTTACTTTAAATGTATTTGCCATTTTATTGTTTTTTAGAAATTTACAAACCTACTCTTTCGATTTTCGGTAAACTCGACTTACTCATAAGGCTTTTCAGTTATCGCCACGTTTAAAATTAGTTTATGTCATAATTTAAAACTATTTATTTTTATCAACAATTTTTTTTATTTCTTTACCAAGATTAAACCATGTCTCGGGCCCACCTTTTATTGCATAAGAAGGGCCATATATTAGCACATACATAGAAACTTTACCTTGATAATATTTAAATTTTGGAACTTCTTTAATAATTTCAAACTTAACATTATCCAAGCCTTCAACTTCCTTTATTACTTTTTCAAAATTTCCCCAGTATGTCCCTGTATGCATGAAAATCACTGTTGGTTCGTGTTTTTTAATTAATTCAGATACTTTTCTTATTCTATTTGGAAGTGTCTCGTTGATGATCTTTTTTTTATCCTCAAAATTTCCATCAGTCAAAGCTTCGCTCTGATATGGAGAAAGTTCTAAAATGCAATTAGTACTATCTAATTTACCAAAACTTTCTCGTTGATATTTCTTTTTATCATTTTTCTCCGGGAAATTGTTGCCTTCAAAACCAAATAATATTTCAATAATACCTTTCCATGTCCGCTGTGTTACGTTAGCAGAGCCGAAATAATAATTTGCAAAATCTTTAATTTGAACCTTATCTAAAGCCTTGTGAAACATCACAATATCTATAAAGTTTTCATTGTTTTTTGCAACCGAAAACCAAGCTTCAATTCTAGCTTGTAATTTTTTACTATCACCTTTTTCTTCAGGCCCTAAAAACCAAATAGTAGGATTTTCTTTTATACCTGGGTTTCCGTAACCAAATTTTTCTTCCGTATATTTTTCTAATAATTCTGATGTTATTTCTTTGTTCACCATTTTTATTTTGTTAATTGTTCGTTAAAAACTTGATTTTACTATTAGTTAAGATTTTCTGTCTCTAAACTAAATGTATTAAATCGATTTGGTTAAACCAAATGTATTGAATTATTATCAATCCAATCAGCTCATAACATCATACATTTCCCCAAAAAACTCTACTTCTCCATTATTAAAGATCACGTGATGCTGGGGAGCAACCACTTTCTCTTTGACACCAATAAATTCTTCAGCATCTTTCGAATTAACCAATTGTGCAACATCTGGCTCATCAAACACATGAAGTTCAACAATTCTTTTGGTGTAATAACTAGCATTCGCAACCCTTCCTGCATAATAATAGTACAGTTCAGTAACTTTTATATTTTCATATTTAATATCCACTAAAAAAATGTCCTCTTCAGAATCCTTACCAATTTCTTTTGGAAACAAATGAAACTCGCCAAGCACATCGCAATTTTCAAATTCATCAAAAAAATCTTCGGCTATTTCAAATCGATTTTTTTCTTGATTAAACTTTATGCTAAAAATCATTACTGTACTATCACTATTTGCCATATTTATAAGTGTTTTAATTATTTGAGTTATGATTTTAATTTACCTTAACAACTTTTAAATTATACGCGTCTGACAGGATTGATAACTTGCTAAATAATTGCATAAATTCAGTTATAAAGTCAGCCGTTTTGTTCAGCATTTCGGTTTCATACAATTCCTGAGGGTTTGTAAATTCGTATTCAAAAGTTAAATTAGGCACATGCCATTTTTTTTCGGCTATCCCACTGGAGCTTATTCCAGGAAAACGCATTTTAAATTTCGGAAAAGTTTTTTCTAACATATCAAATTCTTTGGCTATTAGCTCAAATTCTTCGAGGCATCCTTCTGATTTTAAATCCTGACGCATATTATTGCTTTTTAATGCAAAGGACCATGGATGCCTCCAAATAATTAACTTTAATGTATCTTTATTTGGTGCAACACTCAATCCTAAAGAGCTTTTCCATCCTTCATCTGGTTTACTATAAGCAATAAAAAAGTTCGATTGCACCTTTTTACTTAATTGCCTTACAAGTGGATATGGCGCCTTTAGTCGCGCTTGCAGTAATGGTATTAATTTTGATCCCAATGTTTTTAATACCGGCCCTTTATTTATTGCTTGCTTTGGTTTGTCGAACGCTTGAATATCAGTAACTGCAGACAATTCTAAAACTTCTTCTATTACTTCACCAAGATTTTTTCCTTCTGGAATTAAAGCTGCTAGGATATTTAATAATTGTGAAATTTGACTTACCCGATTTGACAAAAAAGTATCTTTCTCACAGATTCTAAAAACTACTTGTTCCCATACTTCATCAAACTCCTCCGCTTGACTTAATTTTTTTATCTCATCAGCAGATAATTCCCTAAGTTTTAATTTTGTTGCAATAGCTTCGTTCCATTTTTTAAAATCACTTTCCATACAAAGAGATTTATAAATTAATGGATACGCAATTTGAATGCAGATTAATCCAAAATTGATTAATAGGTTCGATACTTCTGTTTTATTATCAATTTCATCATTCTCTTCCTGATTATTTATAATGGTGATTAAAGAAACTGTGTTTAATAATCTTTTTAATGATCGCGGATTTGTTCCAACACTTAAATTACATATCATACTCAATCGCTCGGCAATGGAATCATCTTTGCTGTTTACCTTGTCGATATAACCGACAGTTTCTAGATTTTCAATCAGAAACTTATCAATAGAATAGGATGCCACAGGCATTGAAAAAGGCATTTGAATTATCTTATCGAAAAAAGACCTAAATTCTCTTTCATTCTTTTCGGTTAATTCACCAAACTTAGGTTTAAGCCCCTTAATTACTACATCATAATCTATGGCTAGAACAAAGATGCAATTTTCTAAATCGAAAATATTTTTTAATAATTCTAATATATGAACAGCAACGGGCGGATCAATTCTATCGAGATCATCTACAAAAATGAGAAAGCCCTTTTTTATTTGTCCATTTTTTTTATCGTTTTCTATACAATTATTAATAGCTACTTGAAGCTCATCTCTCAAATGCTTTATGGTTTGATGTGCTTTCTCTCTTTCTAAAATTGTTTCTACAGCATTTGATGCTGATTCTCCTCCGGCATGTTCAGTAACCACTGAAACTGCTCCTTTTATTAATTTTCCGCCGAAACCAAGAAAGGATTTACCGAATTTTTCTAAGCTAGATTTATGGCGTGTGTTTATAATATTTATAATTTGAGCACTTAAACTAGAAACGATAGAGGTTAATGTTTCTTCTTGACTTCTTAATAATGAATATTGCCATGTATTAATCCATATCCCATAAAAATCATGTTGATGATTACGAAGTGCTTCTTCACCAATATAATCACCACATAATTTTTCTTGTAAAGAATTTAGAAGAGATGTTTTACCACTACCCCACTCGCCTTGAATGGCAATTGTTATTGGAGTATCTGAATTATTTATAAATTGGATTAATCCATTTTTATATTTATCAATTCCAAACTGATCTAATTCTTTTGCATTTTTTGGTACATCTACTATGCTGCTTGCACTGGGTTTTAAATTCTTCATGTTTGATGTATATTTTTGAAAATTTTATTTGATTGAAATTTGTTAAAGTTAATTATTTACTAAAAATAGTAATTATTAAATCTTAATTTGTATTCCTAAATTCAAGTTATAATAAAACTGATCAATTGGTAATGGCCTATAGTCATCGTAATTAAAATCGTAATGGACTACAAAATTAAGATTTTTAGAAACTTCAAAATATAAATTTGAATCAAATACCCATCTTGGTTTTAAGAAATTGGAGTTTAATGGAAACTGAAGATAACTGACACCTGCAAAATCAATTTTCTTACCAAGTTTTAAAGCAAATTTCACTACAGTATTTAATCTAAACATTTCTCTATTAACAAAAGAATTCAATTCTGTTCTATAAGCAAATGAAGATAAATTAGTATTCCATTGTTCCATTTCATAAAATACACCTAAACTTGCGTATAAGTCTGACTTTTTCTTTTCTAAACAATTAATTCTAATATTTATACCCGATAATGACCTACTCTCTAATCCCAAAATTCCATTCCACTGAAACTGAGCATATGCATCTGGAGCAATAAGCCTTGTGTCATTATCCCTGAAACGCAATTGAACAAATCCATTATTCTCAATAGTACTTTTACCATTAAAAGCAATGTCAGTTTGATTTAAAAGTATAAAGAAATAGTTATTCTTTAAAAAATAGTCAAACTCAGCAGAGTTAGAAAATTCAATAAAATTATTTTTTTGCTTATCGGAGGAAAATGAACAAGTAAAAGATGCCAAAAACTTTTTCTTTGTAGAGTCTTGTCCATTTTCTCGATCTACATTCAAAATTTGAGCGTTTATTTTGTTGTTATTAAATACACAAAGCAAAAGAATTAATAAAAATAAAATTGTGTAGTTCTTAAAGTGCGTGTTAAATAAAAAATACATAAAACGAATTAACTTAATAAAATTCATAAAAAATAGTTAATCATTACATTTTAGATAAAATTAATTCCTTCATTTCTACTACTTCACTTTTTGTAAATCCCTTGGCAATTATTTGTCCTTCGCCAGTTGTTTCAATGATAATGGTTGAAAAACCAAAAAATGGACTATCAATATTTACGGATGAAATTCTGGAAAATGGAATTGTGGTTTCAGTGCCACTAAATAGACTCGGAATTTTAAATGTAACAGAAGAATCATCAATAATTATTCTTGCTGGAAAAATTCGATTGCCATCAGTCAAACGGGAAGCTTTAAATGTTTTCATTTCTTATTTTTTAATCTACTTAATATTAAATAATTTTTTATAAATCGATTAAATGTTCCCATATAACTACCATTCCTTCTGTATCTCTTTCGCAATAGGCCAATAAATTTTTACGAGTTTCGGATTCATCACCTTCAAATTTATTTAAAATCATTGATAGAAATGTATTACTCGCTAATCCTCCATTGCCAATTTCTAAATCATTATACGAAAATTGAGGTGCAATGGCAGGTAATACAGACTTAATAGATGCCGAATTACCCATTTCAGGCTTGTAATACCATGCTTTTCTAAATGGAATTAATAAGTCTACAAAACGATTTATTAATCCATCTAAAAATTCTTTATCTTCAGGAAAAGCGATTGCTAACTTCTTCAAAACATCTATTTCAAAGCCTGCGTTATAAGCTACAATACTTCCAGTAGGGCCAAAATCTGATTTCAATTGTTCTATTAACGTTTTACGTGGATTAAGAGTTGAACCACTTTGAAAACTTCTAGGATTGGCCAAAAACTCCCGGTGTATCATTTCTGAATGGTCATCAGGTTTTATATGCAATGAGTATTGAAAAGGCACCTGTTGCATCGGTGTTGTTCCATCCAACACAGGAATAAGAGGAAATACGGTTTCAAAATCAAAAAAATAAAGTGGATATGTCCAGGCTGAAATAAATTCTTTTATCGCAGTTCTATCAACATACGAAGAACCGTTTTTTATTCCCTCTACCTGCAACTTCTGACGATGGCTTAAATCAATTTCGTCAGGTATAGATGAAAGTTCAAGTATGCCACTTTCATACAATTCCCAATCTTTACCTCTTGCGTAAGGTAAATTAAAAACAGAATTTTCGGGAATATGTTTCCAACAATGATGCATGTAATCACAGTTGAATGGAGAACTGCAATGTTTACTAATTTTAACTTCTGGTTCAGTTTCTCTATTATTTACTATATTTTTTAAACGAATAACATTTTGAATCACTTCATCCTGCTTTGCAATTACCCTATCTGTAATATCTTTTAAAGTCAAAAAATCCTTCGGATCAATAATCCCATTTTTAATAAATTTATTATTGACATGCAACAAAAAGAATTTATCGGGTTTAAAACCGGCATTTTTCATTACCCAATATTGTAATGATGCGTCAGTGATGTGATAATCTTTTACATCTTTACTGCTTTTAACTTCAATAGCCCAACGCTCTCCGTTTTGATGATGCAGAATATCCAATGCCGCCATAACATCATCATAAAAAAATGCTGCTTCATAAATTGTTTCAACCCCATCATTAATCCATTGCTTAGTGCTTTCGAATGAAGGAGAAAAATCAAAATAACTTTCGGGAGTAGCGTCCTTTCCATTTGGATATAATTGCTGAGCAAGATGACCAATAAAATGACCTGAAGAAAATAATTCTTCCTGCTGCTTAGAAATAGGTGGTTTTAAATCTTTACGATAGAGATCAAAATAGAGTTTTTTTTCGCATTGAACTCCTGATAAGAAGCGAGATTTTGACAGTTTGTGTTTGTACATAATTTTTGTTATTGATAATTTATTAAAACCATCAAAGCAGCTATATTAATTATAACTTTCCTAATAATGGATTTAAACTTCTTGCTAAAGCGACTTCAATCGGATCTACAAAATCTCTCATTTCTAATGGTAAATAGAATGCATGATAAGTTAGTTCAATATTATGTTTTTTGGCCCAAAAAAGTAATTGTAGGCCCCCTGTACTGCCAATATCATAATATCCTAAGTGCACAATTAAACGGTTTATGTTTCTTCCTTTACTCTTGCCGACATATAATATATTGGTATTAATAGGGTAGGATTTTTTCTTTGCAGGAGAAACTCTTTTTTTGTCATTTTGTATGTTTTTTTGCTCTTCCTCAAATAGCTCATATGACGATATTATTTTATTCCTGTCTTCTGGATTAAATTCAAAATAATAAACGCAAGGTCTAACATTATCCTTTACTACTTTAAAAATTTCTGCACTCATAGGAGCTACATATCGCCCATCTTTCTTTCTAAATTCAGGTTCAGGAAGTAAACCACAATTAAGTGTACAGGAAATGTGGGTGATTTCATTTGAAATATTTGAAAAAATTGCCATCACAGAATTTACTTTTTTCTCGATAGCATTAATGGCAATTTGTTTAGAGTTCTGCATAATTAATTTCTATTTGAATATTGAAATACCTGTATTAATAGTGTGGTAATTCAATAAAAAAGGTGTCGACCTTACCGACACCTTTTTTATTGAAGTAATTTTACATAGCAGGAGAATGATACTTTTTACTGCTTGGATTTTTTGAGCAGGAACTTCCTGTCAAACTTGCAATAGAGTAAGAAGTAGTACCACAATATTTACAAGTGTACTTAGGCTTTTCACTTCCTTCATACAAAGCATGTTTGCTCCCTTCGGGATTTTTTGAACATGAACTACTAGTTAAACTTGCCACGGAATAAGATTTGCTGCCACAGCATTTACAAAAAAAATCTGCCATAATAATTGGATTTAATTTTCTACTCATAAGGCCTTTCGAAATACGCCCCGTTTTTTTAAGTGGGTTCTGGACTCCACTTTAAAATAAAATAGTGTTTATAAAATTAGATGATTCATTCATCTGTTTTATTCCAAGCCTGCCTCGCTAACAAAATTTTCAAATTCTTCTTTGTCTTCCTCTTCTCCTAGATCAGAATCTCTGGTCTCTTGAACAATCTTTAAAACAAATTCATTACTCAATCCAGGTATAAGTTCATCGTTATCATTCCTAATCACCATTAATGCGTTTGCATAATTCTTTTCATCCCTACTCCATAAAAGGTCACATGCTTTTTCAGCCAAGTCTGAAAAATCAAGATACTCTTCTGGATTTAATCCGTACCAAATAATATCCATAAGTGACTCATCATTCAGTTCAATTGCCTCAATCAATAAATTTCGTGTATATTCATTAAGGTCTATACCATCATCTTTTGGGTATGGCCTATATTTGTTAAACTGAACTTGCGCCAGACTGAGCAAAGCACCGCCATCCATCGTTTGATTTTGATAAATGATTTGGTTGAAGTCGAACCAATCATTACAGATTGTCGTATTATAATCACCATTTTCATCAAAGAGGTTTTTGACAATAAGGTTTTCTACAGCACTTACAAGATCTCTTACTTTAAAATTGATTTTTGTACCACCTACAGAAGAGTTTTCTGCTAATTCTTTTAATATTACCTCACTTCTAACATAATACAATGCGTAAGAATCTTGAGACATAGCAGTTAATACAATTGCAGGATCACCATTTAATTGATCAGAAGCGAATTCAATAGAATTAGGTTTGTTTTTAATTGCTTCTAAAACTATTTCTCGGTTGTTCTTTAAATTATCAGAAGCGTATTTTAAAGCACTACCATCTTTTTTAACAGCAGCCAACATAATTTCTCTGTCATCCTTTAATTTATCGGAAGCGCATTCCAGAGCGCGTCCATAATTAGCAACTGCAGCTAAAACAATTTCTTTGTCATCCTTTAATTTATCGGAAGCGTATTGTAGACCGTTGCCATCATTAGTTACAGCAGCTAAAACAATTTCTTTAGCATCCTTTAATTTATCGGAAGCGTATTGAAGATCCTTACCATATTTAGTAACAGCAGCTAAAACAATTTCTTTGTCATCCTTTAATTTATCAGAAGCGTATTGCAAACAAGCACGAGAATTGGTAACAACAGCCAACATAAATTCTTTCGAATCTAACCATTCTTTTGGTAAATTATCGAACTCCCATGTATCTTCTTCAAACCATTTTAATTGCTCGGGAGATAAGGATGTTTTTTCATTTATAGATTGACTTTTATCCGACTGCGATTTCATTGAGCCTGTCCATTTTCCTTTCATTGGTCCAGGTTCTATACCTTGTTTCCACTTAGCATCAAATCCGTTTTCTATAAAAGTAAACTCAATTAAACCAGCAGCAGCATCTACATGAAACGTTGCTTTTAAAATTTCATTTTCCAAAGTTCCATTAATTTTCCCTTTTCCTTTGTTGCCTTTTATTTCATATTCGGCATTAACAGTTCCTTTGTTTCCTTCAGTAAAAACAATCGTTCCTTGACCACTGTTTATTGAGTACTCTTCGTTTAATTTTATCATTCGTTATTTATGTTATTTATTTAAATTTCTAATAATAATTTTTGCCATTTTTTTTGTTTCTATTTCTTCATTAAAAATTGTCATAAAGAATTTATATTTTTTTAGATTCCCATAAACCAGGAGAAGTGCTATAGTTAAAAACACTGCCGAGTTTTTCTTCCACAGATTTTTTTACTTCAGATTCATGTGGAGCTGCAGAAGAATTGGCATTTACTTCAACCTCAAAACCAACTGGTACATATTGCTTTGTTCCTTTGTTACCAGATTCTTTTCTAAATGTTACTAAAAACTTTGTCATTGTAATAATGTTTATTTTACTTCTACTCATAAGGCTTTTCGAAATACGCCCCGTTTTTTTTATTGGGTTCTGGTCTCCACTTTTTATTTTTTCATTTTTTGTCAATATGGGTAATCATTCCATTATCTCTCGTAGACCGCTTCATTTTTAAACTTGCCAATAACATTATAGCGCATTGCCAAGAAGCTGATTTTCAAATTTAATATTTTTTGCGGAAATAAATCGTAAATTTTAAACATTACATTTTTAGTTTATCAAATTTCGGCTTCTTAGATAACAATAAAATGTTTTTTGAATCAAAGAATTAGGAAACTAAAATGCTTTGTTTTTTTAGCCTGGTTTAAACATGGTTTAACATTTGGGTTATGCGGCAGCTTTAAAAAGACCCCACGACATCAATACAGAAATTTTTGTTTCTAAATTTGGAAACTTTTTATATCTTTGTGACGTTTAACAATTAATTTGATAAGTGAAATATTTCGAGACACGTTTTATGCAAGAAGCAAACGAGTTTTTAGCAGGATTTGATACAAAGACTATAAAAAAAATATTTTACAACATTGACCTTGCTGAACAGACTAATGACCCAAAATTGTTTAAGAAACTACAAAATGACATTTGGGAACTACGTACTAAATTTGGTGGTCTTCAAATCAGATTACTTGCATTTTGGGATAAGTCGAACAATAAGGAAACACTGGTAATTGCTACCCATGGTTTCATAAAGAAGGTTGACAAAGTGCCAGCGAACGAAATTGAACGTGCAGAAAGACTAAGAGACAAGTATTTTAACAATAAAATAAAAAAATAGAAAATATGGCAACTAAAGAAATTAAGACTTATTCACTTGCCGAAATGAAAGACAAGTATATCGGAAAAGTTGGGACAACTGACCGTGACGAATACGAATACGAACTTCGTATGGACGTGTTAGGAAAAATGATTAAATCGGCAAGACAAGAACGCCACTTGACACAAGAAGAACTTGGCAAACTTGTTGGAGTGCAGAAAGCTCAAATTTCTAAACTAGAAAGTAGTGCTAACAGTGCGACAATTGACACTATATTAAAAGTTTTCAAAGCATTAAAGGCGGAAATTAATTTTAACGTAAAACTCGAAGACAACTTTGTTAAACTCGTTTGACAGAAAAGAAAGCCGACCGCATAACAGCTCGGCAATATTCGGGGTTTCGTCTCCGCTTGACAGATTTGTGGTAGCAGAAAGTTCAGTTCTCCGAACAAACTTTTGTACTGAAAAGCCCGCCCATCGCCAATCTACAAAACGTAAAACACAAAACTCCTAACCTCTTACTTTTTAGCCAGGATTCTCTGCCAAATTGTTTATTGTGCATTGTCGGTAAAAAGTAACCTCCTCTGCCCGCTATTGGCTATTAACGTGAGTATGGACTGATTTTCTGTTCGATTGTGTTCAAGATAGCCAGAAGAAAAACCGTTTGACGACACAATTGATTATTTTTATTTTTTCTAGCTTTTTATTTTTCTGCCTTAGGATCTGACCCATATTGGTTTTCTCCTTTTTCACCTTCAGTCAATGCATGAATGAGGTTGTATATTGGAATTAGTAAAAACCAACCACTTTTACCAACGTCATGCATTCTTCTAACTGCAATAGCAATTGATGGAATTAACACCGCAAGCGAATAAATAAGACTGAAAATTGCTACTTCTGATAATTTAGGGTCTGAACTAATCGCAATAAATACAGCCGAAATAAGCGTATTAATTAAGAAAAAAAACAATATTCTTTTCTTCTTGTTCGCCCGTTAAATGTTGCGTAGTTCTTTAAAATAATAGTTCATTTTATTTCAATTTTAAATTTTAATGTTGGTTTAGCTTTTCAATGTATTCCGTTTATTAAATTTATTACAAACACTCCCTAAATAATCCTTATTTTTAGTCCACTTTATGCTGAAGATTTACATTTTTAATTACAGAACATAAAGTGGAAACAATGAAAAAAGCTTGGAACATACCCAATTTGCCAGTTTATAGTTTAGCCACTTACAATCATCATGGTGTGGTAAATATGAATATTTGTACCTACGTTTCTGCTATAAGTATGAAACCAAAACTGTATGCAGTAGCCGTTTATTATGATACTAAAACTCTTGAAAATATTGAACAAAATGAATTTGTTGTTTTGCAACTCTTGCATCAATCGCAGTTTAGTTTAGTAAATAAATTGGGTAAGTCGAGTGGTAAAACTTATAATAAGTATAATTATTTATTCAAGAAAAATGCATTGATCAATTGGGAAGAGTTGGATGTATTAAAAGATTGCAGTGCTTTGGTTTTGCTAAAGAAAATTGAAGCAATACAAACCGGTGATCATAAACTATTTATTTTTGAAGCGCAAAAAAGTAAAGTCTTTAATGATGATTATTTATTACTAAACACGCTGCGTGAAAAAAAAATCATAAGAGGATAAATTGCTAAAACAAATTGACAAAGAGAAAATAATTGAAATGGCAATAAGCAGAAGAATTTGTAATTAAAACATTACAAATAAGAATTAATTTATGGGATGAAATTTTAGAAGCAATTAAAAAATAAATAAAGTGATTTTTTTTACTACCGATATCAACGAAATTATAGATAGTATAGATAAAATAGACCCCATTAAGTATGGTAAAACCAGAAACCATTTAGATGGTGCTGTTACTAAATTATCTCCCTATATTTCAAGAGGTGTTATCTCTACAAAGCAATTAGCAGCAAGTGTTTTGGCCAAAAAATATAAACCTTATGAGATTGAAATTTTTTTAAAAGAGCTAGCTTGGCGAGATTATTTTCAACAAGTATGGATTGCTCTAAAAGAGGATATCAATAAAGATATAAAGCATAATCAGCCCAACTGTTATAACACTAAAATTAGTAGTGCTATCGCGAATGCAAAAACGGGTATTAAAGCCATTGATACTTCTATTCATTCATTATATGAAACTGGTTATATCCACAATCATAGTAGAATGTATGTTTCAAGTTTAGCTTGCAACATAGCTAAAAGTCATTGGCTACCACCCGCACAATGGATGTATTATTATTTGCTTGATGCTGATTGGGCAAGCAATGCTTTAAGCTGGCAATGGGTTGCAGGAAGTTTTAGTAATAAAAAATATTTTGCTAACCAAGAGAATATAAATAAGTATTGCCAAACTAATCAAAAAAATACTTGTCTTGATGTTGACTACAAAGAGTTTGAAAGTATGGCAACACCGGATGTTTTGAATGATTATTTATCGCTAGAACTAAAGACTAATTTACCAAAAACTACATCTTTTGCATTGGATAATAACCTGCCAACGTACGTTTATAATTTTTATAATTTAGACAGTAATTGGGATAAAAATATCAGTGCCAATAGACTATTGTTATTAGAACCAAGCTTCTTTCAACAATACCCGGTGTGCGATAAAACCATTCATTTTATTTTAGACTTAGCAAA
>CAMBFX010000091.1 GCA_945865695.1 Chryseobacterium gleum
TTCATTCTTCGCTATCGTCATCCTGAAATGGAACGTCCTGTAAAAGCTTGGGGATATCCTATTACTCCAGCTATTTTTGTAATTGCCACCTGCTGGATGATTGTGTTTTTTGCAATGGCAGATCCGTATAAATTAGTTTATTCTCTTCTGACAATAGTATCGGGATTGTTAATCTTCTTTTTAATTCAAAAGAAAAAATGAGTAGAATAATTTATATCCTATTTGCGATATTTCTTTTTTCCTGTATCAACGAAACGAAGGAGAAGAAACCCTATGAAGAAGTAAATCCCGGAAAGAAAAAGAAGATTAATCCAAGAGATACGTTGCATTTTGAAACGGATTCAATGGCTGATCCAACAGCAAAGTTTATTGCCGGAGTAAAGCAGACTAAAAAAAATACTTTTAATATATCAGAAGAAAAAACTTTTTGGAAAAATTTTAAAGTTAAGACTGATAAAAATTGGAATCAAATAGAAAAGTCGAGATTAGTTCACATGCGAAATTGGCAGGAAAGTTATTTTTCTATGGTAGTGGGTGATACATTGCCATTGTTTTATCCGTTTAGTGGGCCAGATTTTGTTCATGCTTTTGTTTTGTATCCTAATGCACCGGTGTATGTTTTTTGTGCTTTAGAGCCAATTGTAGAATTGCCAAAAATTCATGAATTAAGTGATGCGAATCAGAAATTATTTTTAGCCAATGTAGATAATGCTTTGAGAGATATTTATCAGAAAAGTTATTTTATCACCAATCATATGACGGGAGATTTAACTTCTTCTTCGGCCATGGGAATTATTCCTATTTTTTATGTTTTTTTTGAGAGAACAGGTTGTGAGTTGATTCAATCTAATTCTATTCGAGTAGATGAACAAGGAAATGTTTTTAAGACTCCAAAATTCAAGGGCAATGAAAAAACGGCTGTAAAAGGAATGGAGTTTATAATTAAGAAACCCAATGATTCTCTTTTTACTTCTGTTTATTATTTTAATCAAGATATTTCGGATAAAGGATTGAAAAAAAATTCGGGATTGGTTTTCTTTTTAGATGAATTAGGTAAAGTAAATACTTTTGTAAAATCGGCTTCCTATTTATTGCAGTATTCCACTTTTTCGCAAATGCGAACTTTAGTGATGAGTAAGAGTGTTTCCATTTTTCAAGATGACACTGGAATTCCCTATGAGTTTTTTAAAAATAATCCAGAATGGGAAGTAACTTTGTTCGGAGAATATACTCGCCCAGTAAAGGATTTCTCAGATCATACCATTCAAGAAGATTTGGATTCGGCGTATAAAAAAATGGGGTGGGATAACACTTTAAAATTACCTTTTCGCTTAGGCTATCATTGGTTTGGAGATAAACGCCAGAATCATCAGTTGATGGTTAGAAAAAGCGTGCAATGAAATTCTTTAAGTACATATTATTCTTTTATTTTTCATTTTTCATTTTTCATTTTTCAGTTTCACAAAATGTTCGTGCTTCTAGATCAGAGGAGGCTTTGCTTTGGAGAAATTTAAAAAAGGAATCGGGATTCAAAAAAGTTTTTAAGAAGTATAAAAAATATCGTTTTGAAATTGTTTACACCCAAATTAATCGCAACCTTAATGGTGACGTAACTTTCAAAAAATTTCATTTGGGCGATTCAACCTCTTATTTTTATCCTGCGAGTGTAGTTAAGTTGCCTTTAGCTATTGCTGTTTCTGAAATGATTCAAAAGGCCCCATTTTATAATGTAAATGGAAATATGAAATTAAAGTTAGATACAATTTCTTATTGTAATCATGTGTATGAAAACTTAAATTTCGAGTGTCATAGAATTCAAAAAAATGAAACATGGAGTAGTATTTCAAAGAAATACCGAATTACCTTAAATGATTTTTATCAATGGAATAATTTGAATGAGAAAAGTGTACCAAAAGTAAATACAACAGTAAAAATTTATCATCGTAAAATTCGTCCTTCTATAAATGATTTAATTTCATCTATGCTTATTTATAGCGATAATGAGGCTTACAATAAACTTTTTGAAATGGCCGGAGGTGATTATTTGACCAGTTGGCTATCAAATTATGGATTCGGAAAAAGTAGTTTAACTCGTAAATTTTTGTGGTGTGAAGGTGAAGAAAAATCTTCGTCTTTAGCTTATGATATTTTAAATGATAAAGATGTGATAATTTATCATGGCAATGAAAAGAAATGGAATTCGGCTAATCACGTAAAAGTGGCAGGGATAAAAGTAGGCAAACAATATTTTGGTAAAAACGGTTTAGTCAATTCTCCCCGAGATTTCTCCGATCACAATCGTATTTTACTTACTGATTTACATGAAATGATGAAGAGGCTCATTTTTCCTCAAGCGAATAATTCCAATCCGGTTTATCAAATGAACACAAATTCCTATAAATTTCTTATTCGTAAATTAGGAAATTACCCTCGAGAACATGTAAATCCGCTTGATTCTATTTATGATTATTATGCAGATGGCGAAAATATTTTTCTTTTTAATGGAGAGGATACCTCTAAAATTGATGCTAAATTTAGAATGGTAAATATCGTCGGTCAAGCTTATGGTTTTTCCACCGATTGTATGTATTTTACAGATGATGAATCTAAAACCGAATTTTTTTTGAGTATGAGAATTTATACGAATAAGGACGAAATTCTTGGGGATGATAAATATGAATACACAGAAATGGCTATGCCTTTAATGAAAAAAGTGGGTGAATATTTTTTTGAATTAGAAAAGAAAAGAACAAAAGAGGTTTTACCCAATTTTGCTTTGTTTCGCCAAATATTTGATTAACTATGAAAATCATTCCAGCAATAGATATTATAAATGGCAAATGTGTTCGATTAACACAAGGTGATTATGCTCAGTCGAAAATTTACAATGAAAACCCTCTGGAAGTAGCTAAAGAATTTGAGGATGCTGGAATCACCCACCTTCACCTAGTGGATTTAGATGGAGCCAAAGCAAAGCATATTGTGAATTGGAGGATTTTAAATGAAATATCTACACATACCAAATTGAAAATAGATTTCGGAGGTGGATTAAAATCTGATGAAGATTTAAAAATTGCATTTGAAAATGGTGCTTCCCAGATTACGGGTGGAAGTATTGCTGTTGCGAATGAAAATGTTTTTAGTGACTGGATTAATAAATTTGGTTCCGATAAAATTATTTTGGGAGCCGATTGTAAAAATGAAAAAATTGCTATTTCGGGTTGGCAAGAAGAAACAACAGAGGATGTTTTTTCATTTATTGAGAAATACTCTTTAAAAGGAATTCAATATTGTATTTGTACAGATATTTCTCTTGATGGAATGTTAGAAGGTTGTAATGTGGAATTGTATCGAACTATTTTGAGAAATAATCCGCTATTAAAATTAATTGCTAGTGGTGGAGTAGCTGATATGAAATCTATTTATGCTTTGAAAGAATTGAATATGTTTGGAGTGATTGTTGGAAAAGCGATTTATGAGAAGAGAATAACGCTAGCGGAAATCAAAAAATATAATTCGTAATTATTCTCTTTTGAAATCTCCACGTTTCCATGCTTGAACAAATTGCGCCCAAGCAATTGGATTTAATAAATTACTAGTAGGAACTTGGCCGGCATAATACATTTTGGTATATTCTCGTTGCATCGTTTGTCTAAATGCCATATTTCCATCATTGCTCATGGCCATTGCGGATTCTTTCATGTCGGCCAGCAACATATTTCTTTCTGCTCTTGCCAACATTGGATCAACGGGTAATTCAAGATTTAAAAATGCTTTTTCAAATTCGGGTTTTGTTGGCCATGGAAATATATGCGCAGGAGCTAAAATAATTGTATCTCCTTGCATTAATTGAATCAATGAATATCTTTCTTCAGTTAAACTATCAGGAATGATTACCTGGGCTTTTTTAAATCCAATAGAAGAAAATAGGATGGTATCACCTTCTTGCGCTACGAAAGAGAAAAATCCAAAATAATCACTGCTTGTTCCTCGTCTTGTGGTTTTATCAATAATATTCACAAATGGAACAGGTTTAAGACTATCTGCCGTTACAATGATTCCAGAAAACTGAACTAAAGTTGGGCCAGATTCAGTGTCTCTAGGCTTATTGTCTTCATTAAGCCAATCATTTTGAGCATTTACGGTTGGTAATCCAAAAAAGGTAATGAGAAAAATAAATAATATTCCTTGTTTCATCGCAGTAAAGTTAACGTATTTTAAAACGTTTAGGTATTTTTAGACTTAATTAACATCATTTTCGAATATGATTATCAGCAGGAAAAAAAAATTATTTTCATCTATTTTTATTTGTTTCATGCATATTTCGTGCCTTTATGCGCAAAATCATACGGTTTATCTGATTGGAGATTCGGGAAACAACCCAAAGCCAGGAAAAGTCTTAAAGGTTTTGCAAAAGCATATTGAATCAGATTCAAACAGCACATTGGTGTTTTTGGGTGATAATTGTTATCCACAGGGCATAAATGCAAAAGAGTTACAATATGTTGATTATCCTTATGCGCATCCTGCAGCCGCTAATTTAGTTTCTCAATTAACTATTTTGAAAAAATATGATGGCAATGTTTTTATGGTTCCTGGAAATCATGATTGGAAAGCTCAGAAAAAAAGAAATGCCATTCAAAGTATCAAGAATGAAGAAATAGTTATTAATAAATATATTTCTGATTCAACCCAGGTGAAAAATAGTACAAAGCATCAACCCGTTTTTATTTGGGGAGGTGAAGGAAATAAAAATTTGGAAGAGAATTTTGATTTAACTTCAAGCTTGTCATTAATCATGTTTGATAGCCAATATTACTTTCAAAAAATTAAGGGAATAAATAGAAAGCAGAAAGTTGAAAAAATCAATCAACTTATTCATCATTTAGATTCTTTAGTATTTCAAAAAGAAAAGGAGGGTAAAAAAATAATTATTGCCTCACATCATCCTCTTTTTACCAATGGTTCTCATTCTCGATTTCGTCAGCCTTTGCGTTTTTTGTTTAACTGGACACCCTTCTATTTAGTAGGGAAATTAGGAGTAGATCGTTGGTTATCCCAAGATATAGATCAACCATTTTACAAAGTATACCGAGAGAAATTTTTAACGATGTTAGAGAAACACAAAGGTGTTTATTTTTTAGCTGGACATGATCATAATTTGCAATACATCACGGAAACCGATGATTTTCATATGGTGAGTGGGGCAGGGAGCAAATCCAATAAACTAAGAAGAAAAACGAGGTTTAAAAATATTTTTTCAAACGACAAAAAAAAGGGATTCGTTAAATTATCTTTTAACGAATCCCAAGAATGTAAAATCAGCTTTATCTCCGAAGAGGATGAGATTTTGTTCGAGAAATGATTTATTTTGTCTCTACTTTTTTCAGTTGAAGTTTATTTGTTTCTTCTTGGATTTTGAAATAATCAATAAAACCTTCAGGCATTGGTGTCTGCTTCCAGTTTTTACGTTGTTCTTCTTGAAACAATACATTTTTTTCATAATCTACAGGTGGTGGTACTGCGTATTGATTATAAATACGAGTATCACCTCCGCCCCAAAGTGGATCATTTCCGAAACGATGATCTTGAAAATGTAATCGCTTTGCCATAATTCTGAATGAAAATGATGCGTTGGAGTTACCACCATTTTTTTCCTTAACAACAAATGAATTGGTTCCAGGAATTACATATAAATCTTCGCATTCGCCTTCAGCCTGAACAAAAACATGCATTGGATGAGTTTCATCAACAAAAATGGTTTCAGTAAATAATGAATCAAGGTAAACGGTTACTTGACCATTAATTAATTTTGCTCTTCCTATATCTTCAAACCAAACTTCTGGTGTTTCTGTTACATAAAGCAATTGATTTCCTTTAGTAGTTCCTACAGAAGCAGTTTTTGTTCCATTAGCAATTACATGGTTTCCATTAAAATAACCACTGTAGTTGGCATTATTCGCTCTCCAACCTACCACTGCAACATCATTATTTCCTGCAATAAGTCCTCCTCCAAATCCAATGCCATATACACCAATTCCATAAGCAGTAGTTCCATTATAATTTCCTAAAACCCCCATTCTTTGGTTGCCAATGGCAATTCCGTTGTATCCATATACTCCTGCTCCACCATTGTTTGCTGCTGGAGTAGAACATACTCCATAAACCCCACTTCTAGTATTACTAATATTTGTTCCATTGTAATTCCCTAAAACACCAGCACCAGTTCCCGAGCCCCCATAAAAACCTTGCACTGCTGCAAAGTTTGTTGTTGATCCCGCCAAAACTTCACCCCATGTTCCGGAACCATTAAACGCAGTATATCCATTAACGCCAAATGTATTTGCAGCAGTTCCATAACCAACAAATAAGTCTCCTGCATACGGTGAGGCGGTGTTTCCAGCAATAACTTCTCCGTTGGCATTTATTCTCAACCGCTCTACATTATTGCTTCTAAAAGCAACGGCAACATTATCTGTTGATCCCATAAAGTTAGTTGCGATGTTGGTTCCTGCATTCCCTAAAATTGTCCAACCTGTGGCTGTATTTAATAATTCTCTCCAAATTGTACCATTAAAATACCAAAACGTTCCAGTTGTAGTATCATAAACAAATAAACCAGTAGCAGGCGCTGCAATGGCAGTTCGTTGAGCAGTGGTCATCCTTGGTGTTAGCATTCCCGCAGTTGTAGAAGAAACATCAAGTATCGCTGAGGCTGCTGGAGCCGCTCCCGTTGTATTAATTCCTACATTTTGTGCCCAAACACTCAATGATAAAATTGAAAATACACTAGTAATTATATTTTTCATAATCTTATTTAATAAATATTTTTTGACTAAAAGTTTGATTGTCGGTGGTAAGTTGAACAAAATAAATTCCTGTTGCGGGTTGAGTATTTAAGGTATGCTGATTAATTCCTTCTGAATAATAAAATGATTCATTGGCGATTAATTTTCCTTCAACGGTAAAAAGTTCTGCTTGTAAAATTCCTTTTGATTCGGTAAACCAATCAATAGAAATCTGATTATTTGAATTTATATATATAGTTGAATTACCATCTAATTCAGAACATGGGCTAACAGTAATGGTAGGAAAAAATACATGATTACCGTTCATGTCGATTTGTTTAATTCTATAATAAACTAATTGATTATTTTGAGACGGGTCAGTGAAAGTATACTCAACCATTTGAGTACTGATACCTGCAGCATTTAAATCACCAATCGGAAAGAAATAACTTCCATTAAAACTTTTTTCAACAGTATAAGATGAAGTGTTTGTTTCGGAAGCGGTGCTCCATTTAATTAAACTTTGATTATTCATACAGAATCCATTTATAGAAAGCAATTCTACAGGCAAAAGGGATTGGAGATCTACTAAAACCCAAGCCTCATGAAATTCTGCTGGTGGAATATCAACTCCCAAAACTTGATTGGTAACTATATTTGCTCCTCCATAATAAATTGCCGTGTTATTAAAATTTCCTTCCCAAGTATTGGCAGCATCATTCCAACGTTGCGCAACTAAATTTGCCTCTGTAATAGTGTTTGTTACGCTTAGTTCACTTGGATTATCAACGTATCCAAATGTTAAGTTTACATCTGGTTTGGTAGTATAGGTATTGTTCATCATTAACCAATACCGATCGGCTACAAAAAATGAATTATCGGCTGGTACATTATCTGCATCGGTCATATGAGTAACCATAGATGCCCATGGAATATTCATATCCGTAGTAGTTTCATAGGTGCTAAAGTCTATTAATCCTGCTCCAGTTCCTGCTCCAGTTCCTGCTCCAGTTATTTGAACAGATAAAGGAAATTTTGCATTTGTTGTGGCAGGATTAGAGGTAAATGGAAGAATATAAGTTCCTGTGTTGGTTCCAATATTCCATCTTAATTTATTGTATTCATTTTCTGAAACCAAGTTTCCTCCGGTTCCAAGAGTAGTAACAGCATTTGAATTGGAATTCTCTACAACTATATATATAGGAGTGGCTAATGTGCCGCCGTTCATACGGACGTATGCGTTGTCATTAATGACAACCCTTGCTTGTGATTGAGAGGGTGTGGCTGAGATTCCAATCGCCAAGGATAAAAATATAAACTTGAGCTTTTTCACGATGCCAAGTTATAAAAAAAAATGACTTTAGCTATTAATCTCAGTTAATTGATGACGAAAATTTTTCATTAATTATTGTAAACCTAATTCCTTTTTAACTAATTCTAAAATATCATCAGCTGGATTTTTGGCATAAATGATGTTACCAAAACTAGAATCCAAAACGTAATCATATTTGTTTTTTTTAGCTACAGAATTTATGGCGTCTTGTATTTTTTTACGAATAGGCGCTAATAGCTCTTCTCTTTTTTTAGTAAGATCTGATTCCGCTTCTTTTTTAAATGTTTCCATTCTTGACTGTCTGCTTTCAATGTCTTTTACTAAATCTGCTTTTATGGCTGGTGTTGATTTATCATCACTTTTATAATTGGCAATTAAAACTTCAATTTCTTGGTTCATTTTGCTAAAATGTTCAGAGTAGGATTGATTTAATTGCAGTAAGACAGAGTCAGCAGATTTTTTTTCAGGCATTAAATCCCAAAGTAACATGGTATTGATATTAGCTATATTACTTTTTTGTGAAAATAGGGATAAGCTACTAATGAAAAAAACGATTGTGAGTGTAAATTTTAACATGCGATTTAATTTATGATACTAAAATAAAACAAAAATGTCGGATAGCTTTTACTCATCCGACATCTTTTAAAAATATTATGAATTACTTTTTCTCTTCAGCTTTTGTAGATTCTTTTGTAGTTGAAGTAGATTTAGTTGCAGCTCCATCTTTTTTGCAACATGAAGCGCCAGCTTTGCTATCTTTTGAGCATGCTTCTTTTTTTGCCTCAGACTTCTCTGTTTTTGTTGACTTCTTTTTCTTCTTTTCTTCTTCTCCACCATTGTTGATGGTAGCGAATGTGGTTCCTGCTAATAGCATCAAACCTGCAGCAAAAATTAATTTTCTCATAGTTGTTTAGTTTTATGTAAAAATAGAAAAATTTTGATCACTAGTGTATGACTACCATCAATTTTAATTGCCAATAACTGTTAATTAAGGCTTAGATTCTGCATCCTTCATACTCAAATTGATGCGTTTTCGAGGGATATCCAAATCAACTATTTTTACCTTAACATGTTGATGTAGTTGTACAACATCAAGAGGATTAGACACAAAACGATCGGCTAATTGTGAAATATGAACTAATCCATCTTGTTTTACTCCCACATCTACAAAAGCTCCAAAATTAGTAATGTTTGTGATTATTCCAGGCAAAGTCATTCCAACTTGTAAATCTTCCATAGAATGCACTAGATCTGAAAATTCAAAAACTTTAGCATGTTTTCGTGGGTCTCTGGTTGGCTTTGCTAATTCTTTTAAAATATCATTCATCGTTTCTGAGCCTATTTTTTCATCTTTAAATTCATCAGGATTTACCTTTTTAATATTTTCACTATTTCCAACTAAATCGGATACTTTGCATTTTAATTTTTTAGCCATCTTGGCAACTATAGAATAGGATTCAGGATGAACAGCCGAATTGTCTAAAGGATTTTCACTCTCCTCAATTCTTAAAAAACCGGCACATTGTTCAAATGCTTTTTCGCCTAGTCGAGCTACTTTTTTTAGTTCTTCACGAGATTTGAAAATTCCATTTTCTTTTCGGTATTCAACAATGTTGTTGGCTAATTGCGGCCCAAGACCTGAAACATAGGTTAACAAATATTTACTGGCTGTATTTAAACTAACGCCCACATGATTCACACAACTTTCTACAATAAAATCTAATTTTCCTTTTAGTAAATCTTGATCAACATCGTGTTGGTATTGACCAACACCAATACTTTTGGGTTCAATTTTTACTAATTCCGCTAATGGATCCATTAATCTTCTTCCAATGGAAACAGCACCTCTAACGGTAATGTCATGTTGTGGAAATTCTTCGCGTGCAATGGAAGAAGCTGAGTAAATAGAGGCGCCCGCTTCATTTACAACAAATACTTTTACTTTTTCTTTAAATTGTATTCGTTGAATAAAATGCTCTGTTTCTCTTCCTGCTGTTGCATTACCAATAGCAATGGCTTCAATTTTATAAACTTCTACCAAATGAGAAATTTTCTTAATAGCTTCTGTCGTTTCTTTTTGAGGGGCATGCGGATAAATAGTAATGTTATTTAATAAATTTCCTTGTTCATCTAAACAAACCACTTTGCATCCTGTTCTGTATCCAGGATCAATGGCTAATATTCTTTTTCCTCCAAGTGGAGCTTGCAATAGTAATTGCTTAAGGTTTTCTGCAAAAACAAGAATGGCTTGTTCATCTGCTTTTAACTTTGCTTCACGAAGTGTTTCTGTTTCTAAGGATGGACGAATAAGTCTTTCATAAGCTTCTTTACAGGCTGTAGCGACTATTTCTGAGGATTTATTTTTACTTTTTACAAATGTCTCTTCAATGATTTTTATAGCGGCAACTTCATCAGGTTCAGCATAAACGCGTAAAAAACCTTCTTTTTCTCCTCTCAAAATGGCCAATAATCGATGCGAAGGGCATTTGCTTAATAATGATTGATGATCAAAATAATCTTTAAATTTTTCTGCTTCAACAATTTTTGATTTAATTACCTTAGAACGTAATTCTGCATTTCGTTGGTAAAATTCCCTAAGTTTTTTTCTTAAAGATGGATTCTCACTAAATTTCTCTGCTAAAATATCTATTGCACCAGCAATTGCTTCTTCTTCATTGGGTATTTTATCTGAAAAATATTTTTCAATAATGGAATCTATATCTTTTTCAGTTTGTTTGAGAATGGTTTCTGCTAAAGGTTCTAATCCATTTTCTTTTGCAATGGAAGCTCTCGTTTTTCTTTTTGGCTTATAGGGTAGATATAAATCCTCTAATTCAATCGGGTCAAAACAATTATCAATTTTGGATTTTAATTCAGGCGTTAATGCATTTAGTTCGTTTATGGTTGAAAGAATATTTACCTTTCTTTTCACCACTTCACGAAAACGAATTACATCATTTTTTATTCTTTCAATTTGAACTTCATCTAAACTCCCTGTACTTTCTTTGCGGTATCTCGCGATAAATGGGATAGTAGATCCTTCATCCAATAACTGAATGGTTCCAATAATTTGTTTGGATGAGATGTTTAATGTTTTGCTTAAATAGTCAATTTCTGTCATTCACAAATGTATATAGAATAGAATTTACAAGGATCAAGATTTTATCACCAAAAAAAAGCCATTCTTTTCAGAATGGCTTTCAGTAATTTGAATATTATTTTATCTAATTAAAATGACTGAACCAACATTTTCATGACGTGAATCATCGAAAGCGCTTCTTGATTTAATCTTCCAAACATAAACATCTACTTTGGATTTTAATCCACCTTCAGTTCCATCCCATCCTTGACCTAATTGAGTAGATTGAAAAATCAATTCACCCCAACGATTAAAAATAAAGAATTCGTAATTAGTAGGACTTATACCTTCTCCCATTGGAGTTAATACATCATTTACGCCATCATTGTCTGGTGAAAAAGCATTTGGAACATACAAAGTATAAATTCCATTAATGATGATGGTTTGTTCTGTAGTATCTGTACAACCATCTACGTTAGTTACTATTAATGATACCAAATAATTACCAGGATTATCATTTGGAAAGAAGAAACTTGGATTGGTATTCGTTGAAGTTCCTAGTCCACCAAAATCCCATAGACTTTGATTGGCATCTACTGATGTATTTGTAAATACTACAGTAGAATTAAATAAATCTGTTGGTTGTGGAGCTGGTATAAAATCAGCAATTGGGTAATCGAAAACACAAATATAATCAGCAACTGTAGTTGAACTAACACAACCGTTTGGTGAAGTAACTTGCAGGGTCACATCATAACATCCTGGAGTGGTATAATTATTATTTGCATTTAAGATTTGTGAGGAAGAATTTCCATTTCCAAATGTCCATGTAACTGATGATACATCTGAGGGGTTAGTAGTGTTTAAGAAATTAACTGGTACAGGATAACAACCGCTCAAATTATCACCAATAAAAGATGGAACAGGAACAGGTGCATGAGTAAGAGTTACACAATCATTCACACTTGGGGTAGAACATCCATCAGTAACGGTAACACAAAATACATCAGCTATTGCCGAACTTGTAGTCATAGTTGCAGTTGTACTTACGGTTGTGCCCAATGAATTTGTCCAAACAAAATTATAAGGTCCTCCATTACCGCCAGTAACTGTTGCATCAAACGTTACTGTAGAACCAGGACATACTAACGTGTCATTTGAAACTACCAATGTAAGTGGAGGATTAATGGTAATACAAATTTGATCTCCTAATGCAGCTGCACATCCATTTGCATCAACTGCTGTTACATTGTAACAAGTATTTAAAATAGGTGCTACTGTATGTGGACCATTACCCACTAAACCATTATCCCATGTAAAAGTGTAAGGAGAAGTTCCGCCTGCGCCTGTGGCAGAAATAGTAGCGGTTCCATTTATACAAATAGTTTGATCATTTGAGGCGGTAACAGTAACTGGGGTTGGTTCAGTTAAGGTGAAAGTAGTATCGTTTGTACATCCAGTTGCATCTATAGATTCGATGGTATAAACACCAGCTGGTAAATTGGTCAATGCATCAGTAGTTGTAACACCCGGTGTGGTTTGAATTAAATTTCCACCTGCATCATACCAATTTACAATGTATGGAGTAACTGTTCCTTGAACAGTAGCGGTAATTGAACCATCCGTTCCACCATTACATACTATGTTAGTTCCTACAGGAATTGGAGGGTCACAAGTAGGGCAGTTGGTATTAATAGTAACACTAGATTGATCTGAACAACCACCATTAATATTGGTTACGGTTACTGTGTAAGTTGTAACAGGACTTACTGGAGATGCAATTGGGTTCTGAATCGTTGCGTTATTTAAAGTTGATGAAGGTGTCCAAGCAAATGTAAAGTCGGTTGGATCTGGAACTGATGGACAAGTTGAAAATCTTGTTACCGGACGATTAAATCCTGTTCCGAATCCAGTTAATTCAGCACAAATCGCAGTTCCATCGCTGTTTATCCAGGAACTAGAAATAAATGAAGTGGTAGTCCAATTAACGATACTGTTGGTTGTGTAGGTAAATTGAGCAGTCCAATTATAACAAATTTCAACTACTAAATTTGAAGTTCCATCCCATTCATAGGCGGTTGCAAATGTGTGCATATTCCAACCAACATTCACTGTTGTATTTTGTGGACCATATACTGTGGATAATCCTGGAATGAAAGTGGTGGTTAAAGCAGTTGCATTTGTACAACCAATCTTAATAGTATAACTAGGAAATGTAGTTAATCCACCTAAAGCGGTAATTTGCCAGCCGATTTGAGTGATTTTTCCTCCAATGAATCCCATTGCATTTAATTCTGCGGCAGTGTATAAAAACTGATGTTTTTCATTAGCATAAAAATTCCCATAAGGTGTTGGGTAGGAAAAATTAGTGTTGGCACCTGTTACATTTCCTTGAGTTAGTGTGGTAGCTGGACCAGAACATCCACCTGAAGTTGATAAACCACAAGTAGCAGGAATTCCTCCTCCTAAATCTACATTTAATTGAGAAGTTTGTCCGCAAGGAACATTAATTACAGATGCAGAAGCGGTAACTGTTGGTGGGTAATATGGAGCAACAACAATGGTTA
>CAMBFX010000092.1 GCA_945865695.1 Chryseobacterium gleum
ATAGCAATAATCATCCAACGAATATTTTTGATGCTAAACATACTCTCTACAAATGTAAGCTATCACTCCAAGTGCATTTTAACATTAACAGATTTTAACATCCTTTAGCGATAGAGGGCAATTGTGAATGGTTAATCGAATTAATTTTAGAAAAGCATAAAGAAACTTTTTTAGAAACTCAACAGTAAAGGGTAATTCGTAATCGGTGGAAATGACTACATGCGCAACACGAAGAAAATCCTCCTGCTAATCACAAGCGGATTTGTTTTTTATTCAAAAATTACCGTATTTTTACATTCTAAAATCAACTAATTTTAT
This sequence comes from Chryseobacterium gleum, assembly GCA_945865695.1. GTDB lineage: Bacteria > Bacteroidota > Bacteroidia > Flavobacteriales_D > UBA2798 > CAMBFX01. Next base: position 319 of record CAMBFX010000092.1, read on the forward strand.
GAAAAAAATTTATTTACTGTTAATGTCTGCCTCTCTAATTTCATTAGTGGCTTGTGGCGGAAAAGACGAGAAAAAAGAAAATAAAAAAGAAAATACAGAAGAAGAAAAAGAAGAGCCAAAAGAAGAAGAGGCAAAAGTAGATTATTCTTACGTTCTTCCTCAAATCGATACGGCTGCCCTTACGGATGAGGCTTCATTAATGGATGCTATGACCAAGGTGGTTAAAGCACGTAAAATGGATGATTCTCTACTTATGGGAGGAGTTCCTGATTATGACGGATATAATGCAGAATTAACTAAACTTTATGCCACTGTATTGAGCAAAGGAAATGCATTTGCAAACACCTTAAAACCAAAAGATGCGATCGCTTTTAATGAAAAATTTAGTGCAGCACAGAACTAAAATATTCTTATCATTCTTTTAAAAACCCGTTGTTCATTCAGTGGGTTTTTTTGTTTAAAAAAATAAAGGTAATTTTAAGCCAGTAAAAACAACTATGACAAAAATTGCCAATTATATCGATGGAAAAATCATCGCTCCTGTAGGAGGAAATTACCTCGATAATTATCAGCCGGCCACAGGTAAAGTATATGCTCATATTCCCGATTCGGATGAAAAAGATGTGGAATTAGCTTATGCTGCTGCGAAAAAAGCATTTCCAGGTTGGTCTACCACTTCCAAAGATGAACGTTCGCGTATCCTGTTAAAAATTGCGGATCTCATTGATCAAAATTTAGATCGTTTGGCGTTGGCCGAATCTATTGATAATGGTAAACCAGTTAAACTGGCTAAATCAGTAGATATTCCTCGCGCTTCTTCTAATATTCGTTTTTTCGGAACAGGAATTTTACATTTTGCAAGCGAATCTCACTCGATGGAAGACGGTGTAATCAATTATACATTGCGTCAGCCCATAGGAGTGGTGGGATGCATTTCGCCTTGGAATTTGCCCTTGTATTTATTCACTTGGAAAATCGCACCAGCCATTGCTGCCGGAAATTGTGTGATTGCAAAACCATCCGAGGTAACTCCGATGACAGCGTATTTACTTTCTGAAATTTGCATCGAAGCAGGTTTGCCTGCCGGTGTTTTAAATATCGTTCATGGTTTGGGAGCAAAAGTGGGTTCTGCAATTACAAAACACGAAGGAATAAAAGCAATTTCATTCACAGGAGGAACTTCTACAGGAGCAGAAATTGCCAGAGTAGCAGCACCGATGTTTAAAAAACTTTCGTTGGAATTAGGAGGAAAAAATCCGAATATCATTTTTGCTGATTGTGATTTCGAAAAAATGTTGACCACTACTTTACATTCTTCATTCGCCAATCAAGGCCAAATTTGTTTATGCGGATCCAGAATATTTATAGAGCGACCAATTTATGAAAAATTCAAAACGGCATTTGTAGAAAAAGTAAAACAACTCACAGTCGGAGATCCGAACGATGATAAAACAAAAATCGGTGCAGTGGTTTCTGAACCACACATGAAAAAAGTTTTATCCTATGTAGATTTAGCTAAACAAGAAGGTGGAAAAGTTTTATGCGGAGGAGAAAGAGTGATTTTAGGAGGAGAATTAAAAGACGGATATTATATTTCTCCAGCAGTAATTGAAAATCTTCCTTACGATTGCCGAACGAATCAAGAAGAAATTTTTGGTCCGGTAGTAACCATCATGCCGTTTGATACAGAAGAAGAAGTATTGAAATATGCCAATAGCACCATGTATGGATTGGCTTCTACCGTTTGGACGCAAGACTTAAACAAAGCACATCGCGTGGCGAATAATTTAGAATCAGGAATAGTTTGGATTAACTGTTGGTTGGTTCGTGATTTGCGCACTCCATTCGGTGGCGTAAAAAGTTCGGGTGTAGGAAGAGAAGGTGGTTTTGAGGCATTGAAATTTTTTACAGAAGCGAAGAATGTTTGTGTCAAGTTTTAAAAAAAATCTTAGCAATTAAAGAAACACATTCATTTTAATCAAACAGAGAATTGTTTTTCTACTAACTTTCCAAAAAATAATTTCTATGAAATCCATTTTTATTTTTTCATTTGTTATTCTTGGTTTTTTCACTAAGGCTCAAAATTTTTACAAACCCTCTTCGAGTGAAATTGCTTCTCTCCCAGCTTGGGCTCAAGAAATGTATGCTGAAAATCCAAATATTAATATTGTAGATAGTTTGTATAAGAATTATTATTCTTCCAATGCTTACGAAAAAAATTACCATACTCAATATTATAAACGCTGGAAAAAAACGATAGCAAAGAATCCAGATTCAAATGGTTTTATTATTCCATTCGATCCAAATCAATTTAACCCTATTCATAACAATGCTCAACGAATTGGAAATTCTCCATGGGAATTACTAGGCCCAATGAAAATGTATGATACTGATGGAAACAAAACGGGCGTTCAAACCAATGTATATTGCATTACTGAAAATATAAATAATCCCAATGTATTGTATTGCGGAACAGAGCCTGGTGATATTTTTAAATCCATCGATGGAGGCAATAGTTGGATCTGTGTTAGTTTTGCGCTTTCAACAGGAAGTATTGGAGCTATTGCTTCTGATCCCGCCAATGAAAATATCGTTTTTGCTGGAACAAACGGATATATTTTAAAAAGTACAAATGGAGGAGCTAGTTGGACTACTTCGTTAACTTCGACTGGATTTTATGCCAATGAAATTCATTTTAACCCTATCAATACACAAAATATTTTTGTTGCTTCTGATAATGGTTTTTTTACTTCTACCAATAGTGGTGCAACATGGAATCAAATTTATGGAGATAAATGTTATGATGTAAAAACAAAACCAGGCGCTCCTGATACCGTTTATATTTTAAAAAATAATCCAATACTAGATATCTGTGAATTTCTTCGTTCTACCAATGGGGGAATTAGTTTCAGCGTACAAAATACAGGTTGGTATTCTTCCGCTGATCCAGCACGAGTAGACATGGGAGGAAGATTAGCGGTAACACCTGCGAATCCGAATAGAATTTATGCTTATCTTATTGGAGATTCAAAGCCGAATGACTATGGATATATTGGTATTTACAAAAGTAGCGATGCTGGAAATACTTGGACATTACCAAGTACACCAGTGGGTGGTCCGTATACTTCTTCACATTTAAATTTAGCTTATGGTTATCCTGCGTGGACTTACCATCAAGGATATTACAATTGTGCTATCATGGCTTCTCCAGTAAATGCAGATGAAATTTTAGTTGGTGGGTTAAATTTATATCGATCAGTAGATGGTGCAGTCTCTTTTTCTCCAATGGCAGGTTATGTTGGTGGAAGTTTAGCTATGCATGTGGATATGCAAGATTTTAGGGTAGGATCAAATGGAGCGTGGATAACTAATGATGGTGGAATCTATTTCTCTACTGATTTTTTTACTGTTGATAATAATGTAATGATGGATGGCGTTCATGGAATGGAACTCTGGGGATTTGATGTTGGATGGAATGAAGATGTAATGACCGGAGGTGCTTATCACAATGGAAATATGGCTTTTCTTGAAAATTATAATTACGGAAATTTCTTACAATTAGGAGGAGCAGAACCAGCATCTGGGTATGTAAACAGAGGAGAGAATCGTAAAGTAGTTAACTCTGAATTAGCTGGGCGAATTATACCCGACAATATTGGTGATCCTATTCAAAATTTTTCAGTGTCCATGTATCCCAATGAAAGTTATTGGTATGCTGAATCTAGTGAGATGGAATATTTACCTTCTTGCTACAATGAAATTTTTCTTGGTAATGAAAATAAATTATGGAAATCTGAAAGTAATACGCCTTACTCATTTAGTTTATTAAAAGCATTTGGAACAAATATAAATGCCAAAGTGCATCATATCGAAATTTCTCGTAGTAATGAAAATGTGATGTATGTAAGTCAACGTCCGGCTTCAGGATCTAACGGCTATCTTTGGAAAACAATGGATGGTGGGGCAAACTGGAATACCATAACTCTTCCTTCTGGAAATAGCAATCGAATTTTAATTGCTTTAAGCCCTGAGGATGAAAATACACTTTGGATTGGCTATCCATCTGGAGGAAATAATCAAAAAATATATAAATCTACCAATGGAGGAAGTAGCTGGACCAATTTATCCACCACTACTTTAAACGGAGAAAATGTTTTATACATTTCACATATTGGTGCAACTAATGGTGGTCTTTATGTTTTTACAGAGCGAAGTGTATATTATCGCAATGCTTCTATGCCTGATTGGGAAGAAATAAATAATAATCTTCCGGCATTATTAAAATCAAATATTGCCAAACCATTTTATCGCGATGGAAAAATTCGAATAGGAACTTATGGAAAAGGAATTTGGCAAAATGATTTTTATGATACTCCAAATTACCCAATAGCAAAAGCGATGGTGAACCAATTAAACGCTAATCAGTTTTGCGCTTTGGATACTTTTTATTTCGAAGATCATTCAATGTTGAATCATTCGGGTGCTAGTTGGGAATGGAGTTTTCCTAGTGGCAATCCAGCCAGTTCTACGCAAAGAAACCCATTAGTTACCTATAATACCCCTGGTACTTACCCTGTATATTTAACGGTAACTGATTCAGCTGGCCAAGAAGATTCAGATACAATTTCAATTACTGTAACAGAATTTATGCCTGGAAATTTTATCACTGAAGGTTTTCAAAATGGATTTCTACCCACTAATTGGTTTATGGATTCAGAGCCAGATGGTGGGCAATGGTTCCTAAATAATTCTTTTGGAGGTTATGGAAATAGTTCAAGCAGTGCCCTATTTGATAATTACAATTTCTATGCAGAAGGAGAAGAATCGTGGATGTATTCGGCTGTAGATTTAGATGCTGCAACGAATAAAACTTTAAAATTCGATATTGCATTTGCCATGTACAGTGGTGCAAATTCAGATACACTTTCGGTGAGAATTTCCAATGATTGTGGAATTACCTGGTCAGAAGTATATAAAAAAGGCGGAAGCACATTAGCTACTGCTCCAAATTATACTGCAGGAATATTTGAACCAACAAATAATCAATGGAGAACCGATTCAATTGATTTATCTTCTTACAATGGCTCGAATGTGTTGATCGCATTTGTAAATCATGGTTACTATGGTCAGGCCATTTATTTAGATAATATCAATTTAAATTTCTCTACGGTTTCTATTGCCGAAAATACTCCAACTTACGTAGCTGGTATTTTTCCGAATCCAGTTTGTGAAAACGGTCAAGTAAGTTTTTCAGATGGAAGCAAAGATGAATTTACTTTAGAAATTTATGATATGAATGGTAAAAATGTATCTAAACAGAAAATACAAAGTGGAGAAAATTTTTCAACTCATGGAATAGCTCCTGGAAATTATTCGTTAAGAGCAATTGGTGAAACCAGAATGTATATGCTTAAAATCATTGTTCAATAATAATTCTTAGCAATAAAAAACGACCCTCTCGAGCCGTTGTATTATTTAATGATTAAAGTATTTTCCTTCGTCGTAAGGATCTTTCATCCCATTGGTAAAAAACCATCCCCAATTCTGGTTGATATAGTTGTTCATCCGTTGAATAAATTGCAATACAAACATAATCTACCCGTTTAACTTCTTAACGTCTGAATTTTCTTTTTGTTGTTTAGAATTAAGAGAAGATTCTAACTAGGTGTAAGACTCTTTTAAAAACTCACTGTAATGAGTAAGATTTGCTTTTGCTTGTAATTCTAAATATCTTTTTTGGAACTGATCTTCGTCTGTTGAATCATTCAAATAATTAACTCGATATTGATCATAATTCATCAACGCCAATTTCTCTTCTTTCGAAAGTGTTTGACCAGAGAAATATTTATCTCTCAAATCGTTTATACTAACCGGTAAAATGGATGTTTTCGTTTTCATAAGTTATTGTCTCGAATGGCTCATTGCTATTTAGAATTTTCAAAAATACGCTTTAAAATAAAAATGTTTTCTTTGAGTTAAGTTCAATATCCACAGGAGCTTGTTAACAGCTGTTAATTATTCTTCTAATAATTGTCTAATGTCATTCATCAAACTATCCACTGACGACTCTCGAATACCGCTATAGTAACCCCTAATCCTTTTTTTTGCATCGATTAAAACAAAATTCTCGGTATGAATAAAGTCAGATCCGCTACCATCATCTTCGCCCTCTTGCGCTGCTTTAACAATAAAATAGGCTCTGCGTGCTAATCCATAAATCTCCTTTTTATTTCCAGTTAGAAAAAGCCATTTCTTATGATCAGCACCATATTTATCCGCATATTTCTTCATTACTTCCACTGTGTCATGATCGGGAGTAACGGTATGTGAAACCAACATAACTCGGTCGTCATCCTTAAATTCATTTTGAATGCGCACCATTTGTTTGGTCATTTTCGGACAAATTCCACCGCAAGTAGTAAAGAAAAAATCAGCCACATAAATTTTTCCATCCAACTCTCTTCCTGTAACGGTTTCTCCTAATTGATTTTTTAATTCGAAATAACGGATAGTGTGACCTTGCCCAACTCCCTGCATCGCTTCATCTACCAACTCGGGATTTACATCATTTGGATTAATTATGGGTAATTTCTCTTTTGCTTTTTCGTTTAAGGAATTGCTAAACCAAAAAGCTGCGAAAACAAAAGCCAAAAATAGTACAGCCAGTATAATGGGTGCTTTAAGCATCGAGATTTATAGTTTATAAGATAATCCGAAACCAAAAACTTGTTTCATTTGAGTGCGTGGTCCTGTTGCCTCAATGATTCCATCTCCATTTTGATCTACGCCAATTTGAATATCATGATCATAAACCAATGTGAATCCAAAATTCACTCCTAAGTATTTTCCAACCTTAATCAATAATGAATTATCCCAAAATATATCAATGTTCTTTGGGTTGTTGGCGTAATTCGAGAACAAATCCAATTTAGTGGCAAAAACTGCATTTTCCCATAAGTCTTTCTTAAATGAAACTTTCATATAGCCTCCAAACTCTGTTCTTATTTTTTCTCCAGAAGAAACCAATAAACCATTTTGGTCATAAATTGCCTTTGCCACTCCAAATGCACCCGCATCCGCCAAGGGTTGATCATTAACAATGGTAATTTTTCCCGTTACAGGGGAAAGAAAAAAAGTAAAATTCTCATTTGGTTTATAATCCATTCCCAATGAAATCATCACATATGCTGGTGCAAGAATATCAGAAATTCTTACTCTTGAAGTTGGACTACTTAAATCATACCCTGGAGCCATTTGTGAGCGAAAATTCAACAAAGCTGCATAATTCCATTTTTTAATAGCCGCTCTACCATATTTCGACATGAAATCTATTCTATCATCACTTTTGATAAAATTTCCATTCCCCTGGCGAATGACACCATAAGCAACATCTAAATTATTATCCCAAACAGATTTTCCTTTCTTATAATTTCCAAAAAAATTGACAAAAGCATTTGCCGCAACAGAATTTTGTCCTCCTCCCGCCCAATTCGTAAGAGATACTTGAGAAAAGGTAAACGTTCCTGATCCACCTTTGAGCCAACCATCTGCTCTTTCAACTGTTTTTACTTCTGCTTTAACAGCTGTTTCCTTTAATTCGGTTTCCTGCGCCATTACAACTCCTGGAAACAATAACAGGGATAAAATTATTCCTTTTTGCATAAATTCTTTTTGTGGCGTCAAAGATGCAAATAAACCTAATGAGTTAAATGAAGAAATCGTTAAAATATATTCACAATTATTCGTTACTATTATCTTAATTGAATGTCTATTTTTGTAAAATGTTGAGACAAATCATTTTCCTGTGCTTTCTTTTTAGCGGACTTGTAACTCAAGCTCAGATTCATCTTCAGGGAATTGTATATGATAGTGCAAGCCATGAGGCTTTGCCCTTTGTAAATATTTCGGTGAAAGGAGCTTCTAATGGAACTTCTACTCAGATTTCAGGAAAATTTAATTTAGAAATAAAACAAATTCCATCTACCCTCATTTTATCTTATGTTGGATTTGAGAAAAAAGAAATTCTCATAGATAAAGAAGGATTTTATAAAATCTATTTAAAAAATTCAGGAATTGAATTAAATGAAACGATGGTTTTTTCAGGACCCAATCCTGCTTTAATTTTGATGGAAAAAGTGCTTCAGAATCGTGATGTAAATAATCCAGAAAAAAATTGTCAATTTCAATATACATCCTATAATAAATTACTTTTTACCATAGAGGCAGATAGTTTAATTTTATCGAATAAAATAAATTCAGGGAGTATTAATAAGGAGGATAAGGAAACCTTACAATTCATGGAAAAACAACATGTTTTTTTAATGGAGTCGGTTACAGAAAAAAAATATGCTTCCAAAAATAAAAACAAAGAAACCATACAGGCCTCTAAGATATCAGGTTTCCATTCTCCCGCTTTTAGTTTATTAAGCACGCAACTTCAATCTTTCCATTTTTATCACGATGAAATTAGTTTAGGCGAGATAAAATATATTGGACCTGTTAGTAAAGTAGGCTTAAATCACTATCAATTTATTTTAAAAGATACCATTTTACTTGCTAACGACACCGTCTATTCCATTTCATTTTATCCTAAGAAAAAAAATGATGAACGTTCAATGACAGGAATTTTACAAATTCATACAGATGGGTATGCCCTCTATACAGTGAAGGCAGAACCAAGTGAATCAAAAGAAAAAGGCTTTGGAATTAAAATTTCTCAGCAATATAAAAAGATCAATAATCAGCAATGGTTTCCTGAAGAATTAAAGTCTAAATTATTGCTTTACGAGGTACAAATAGAAGGGTTTTCTATGATTGGCTTATCTTATGGAAAAATTGAAAATATTCTCATTAATCCAGCCTTTACCAAAAGTGATTTTGATGAAATTGAATTAGCCGTTGATAAAGAAATTGAAACTATTTCTTCCAATAATTTGAATCGATATCGCACCGATTCTTTGACTTTCAAAGAAATTGAAACTTATAGAATCGTAGATAGTATCGGTCAAGCGAATAAACTAGATAAAAAAATAGTAGCACTTCAATCATTGTTCAATGGTTGTGTTCCTATTAAATTTATGGATTGGGATATTACAAAATTAATCCATTACAACGAATACGAAGGCGCTCGATTAGGATTAGCTTTAAGAACTAATCATAAAATATCTCGTTATTTTTCAATTGGTGGATATTTAGCCTATGGGTTTACTGATCGTGCTTGGAAATATGGATCAGATGTAAATATCATTTTTTCGAAAAAGAAAGAAATAGAATTAAATATTTCCATCCAACAAGATGTTGAATCTGCCTCTATGGTTAGAAGTTTTGAAAAAAATCGTTATTTATTCACCCAGGGATATTCCAACCTTTTTTTAAATCGATTTGATTCTGTTTTAAAATATGAAAGCCGTTTTTCTTTTAGAACTTTAAAGCATTTTAAATTTACTCCATTTGTCAACTATCAATTTAGAAAAGCTTTTAAAGATTACCAGTATATCACTCCCTTAAATGAAGCCATTTCATTTTTAGATGACGAATATCAGTTAGCTGAAACGGGTATTGAGATTAAAATGGCTTTACATGAAAAATTTATTGAAACTCCATTTGGATTTTTATCTAAAGGAACAAAATACCCAACCGTCACTATGCGTTATACGAAGGGATTAAAGGGAATTTATAATTCTGAATATGATTACCAAAGACTAACTTTTAAAACCGATTATTCACTCTCCTCGGTAACTAAAGGAACCTTCTATTTTTCTTTATCCGCTGGAAAAGCCTGGGGAAATGCTCCCTATCATTTACTCTTTAGCCCCTCAGGAACTTATAAGCCTATTAAAAAAATGACTGTATTTTCCATGGATGGTTTTGAAACCATGCGCTTAAATGAGTTTTTAGCCGACCAATTTTCCAGTTTTCATTTTCGATATCGATTACCGAAACCTATTATCCATGGAAAAAAATTCAGCCCATTGATTTCTGTAACAAATTCAATGATAATTGGCAAGTTTGAAAGTTCACAAAATCATCAAAATCTAAACTTTGCAATATTGAATAAAATGTATACCGAATCAGGAATTGTCATAGATAACCTTTTAAAATCAGGGGCTTCAGGTTTTGGAATCGGTGTTTTCTATAGATGGGGCGCCTATCAATTACCTACACCAAAAGAGAATATTGCTGTTAAAATTAGCCTTACCGTAGCTTTAGGTTAATTTCCTGAAAAACAAGTATATTTTTTATTTACTTTGCAGCATATAAAATTTCTATGTGGCGTTGGATAGCACATTTCGTATTACATAATCGTCTTGCATTACTAATTTCAGTATTGGTATTAACTGCATTTAGCGGTTACATGGCCATTTTTCATCTTAAGCTGAATCATAAATTTGGTGATATGATTCCTGGACAAGATTCCAGTATGATTATCTACAATAATCTCAAAGCAGAATTCGGTGAAGATGGAATGGTGATGGTCATTGGTGTGAAGGATAAAAAATTATATGATCTTAAAAAATTTAATGCTTGGTATGAATTAGGTCAAGAAATAAAAAAAGTAGAAGGTGTTGATTCTGTTTTCTCAGTAGCACACATGTTCAATATTGTGAAAGATGATTCCCTAAAAAAATTCAATCTCGTTCCAGTTTCTCCAAAAGGTGCCCGTTCACAAAAACACGCTGATAGTATTCGAGACATCGTTCATTCCTTGCCATTCTATAAAAACAAACTTTACAATAAAGAAACAGGTGCTTCTTTGATGATGATTTTCATCAATCCCAAAAAATTCAATTCCGAAAACAGAGGAACTACAGTAACTGATATTGTAAAAATCACCGATAAATACGAAAGCACTTTCCCTGAAATACATCATTCAGGAATGCCTTATATTCGAACGGTACTCTTCGATACATTAAAATCAGAAATGCGGTTGTTTCTCGCTCTATCGGCTTTAATGAGTTTAGGAATAATTTACATTTTCTTTCGATCTATAAGAATTGTATTAATCTGTACAGTTCAAATTGCCATTGGAATTATCTGGTCATTTGGAACAATGGCTGTCCTAGGATACGAAGTGTCTTCATTAATGGCTTTAATCCCTCCTCTGATAACCGTTATTGCTGTGCCCAACTGTATTTATCTACTTAATAGATTTCAGCAAGAATATATTAAATGTGAAAATAAAATAAAGGCCATTTACAATGTGATTCAAAAAATCGGTATTGCAACTTTTCTTACGAATGCAACAACCGCTGCTGGGTTCGGAACTTTTATTTTTACCTCTAGTGATAAGATGATTCAATTCGGAATTGTAGCTTTCATTAATGTATTCGCATTGTTCATCACTTCTATTATTATTATTCCAGTCATTCTAAGTTTTATTTCGCCTCCGTCTGTAAAACAAACCAAACATCTTGAACGTAAATGGGTGGGCGTGGTAATTAATCTCTTAATTAATATTGCAACTCGAAGAGCAATTTTGGTTTACACCACTATGATTATTGTTACTGTTGTTGGAATTCTGGGAATTTATATGATGAAAACAGAAGGCCAAATTACTGGAGATCTTTCTCCTCATTCAAAAGTTTTAAAAGATTTACGATTCATAGAAGATAATTTTGGTGGAACTATTCCTTTTGAAATTGTCATTGACACTAAGAAAAAAGGACAATTACGCCAAAATAAAACGCTAGAAAAAATTGAGGCTTTTCAGGTTGCACTTTCAAAAATAGATCATCTTTCAGAATCTATTTCATTGGTAGATGCAACTAAATTTTTAAATCAAGCATTTTATGGCGGCGATCCAGATCAATATGTGATTCCTACTAAACGAGATCAGGTATATCTACAAAAATATTTTCAAAAAGATTCAGCCAAAAAAAATAAACAAGTAAATGCTTTGAAAGGATTTCGAGATACTGCGGAGATTAAAACACGAATAACTTTACAGGCAGCTGATTTAGGAACTTTTGAAATAGAAGCTCTCGAGAAAAAAGTAAGCTTTATTGCAGATACTACTTTCAATCCTAATAGTAAAGAAATTAAAACACTTTTCACAAAAATCACCAATACCAATGATGCGGATGAAAAAGATAAATTATTAGCTGAATTATATTCAATTAATGGAAGAATCAAATATGCTATTGAAGAATATTATACTACTGAAGACACTTCCCTTATTGCTAAAATCGATGCAAATGAAAATAATTTCAATCTTATTCATCGTAAAAAAGATTTTGATCAACAATTGAGAAAAGCAGTTTCTGATTGCAATTACAAAATCTATATTACTGGAACCAGTGTTGTTTTTGCAAAAGGTGCCCATTATATGGTAGATAATTTATTGAGCAGTATTATTTACGCCATTGTCTCCATTTCACTACTAATGGCACTTTTATTCCGCTCGTTCCGAATGGTATTAATCACCATGGTGCCAAATATTTTTCCATTAATCATTACTGCCGCCCTCATGGGATTCTTCGGTGTTCCAATCAAACCATCAACGATTTTAATTTTTAGTATCGCTCTTGGGATTTCTGTGGATGATGCCATACATTATCTTGCTAAATACCGTCAAGAATTGAAAGGCGGAATGACCGTTAAAGAAGCAGCTATCGAGTCCATTCGTGAATCGGGAGTTAGTATGATTTATACTTCAATTATTCTTTTTGCAGGATTCAGTGTTTTTATTTTCTCCGACTTTGGTGGAACGAAAGCATTAGGAATTCTATTGTCCATTACACTTGGTGTTGCCATGGTTTGTAATCTTGTTATCCTTCCTACCCTTTTAATGACCTTAAATAAATTTGTTAATATAAAAGCATTGAAAGAACCTTACCTGGATATATTCGATGAAGAAATTGATATTGAATTGTCCGAATTGGAAATTAAAAAAATTGAAGGAACCGCGGATAAAACAGAGTCCTGAAAAATTATAAAATTATTTTTTGATGAAAGGAATTATTTTAGCCGGAGGATCCGGAACCAGATTACATCCACTCACTTTAGCAGTGAGTAAACAGCTGATGCCAGTATTTGATAAGCCGATGATTTATTATCCGCTGTCAACCTTAATGAGTGCCGGCATAAATGAAATTTTAATTATTTCTACTCCACATGATTTGCCCCATTTCGAAAAATTATTGGGCGATGGTTCTCGTATCGGTTGTAAATTTTCTTATCAATTACAAGAAGTTCCCAATGGATTAGCTCAAGCATTTGTATTGGGAGAAAAATTCATTGGTAAAGAAAAAGCTGCGCT
>CAMBFX010000093.1 GCA_945865695.1 Chryseobacterium gleum
CTGCCAACGTACGTTTATAATTTTTATAATTTAGACAGTAATTGGGATAAAAATATCAGTGCCAATAGACTATTGTTATTAGAACCAAGCTTCTTTCAACAATACCCGGTGTGCGATAAAACCATTCATTTTATTTTAGACTTAGCAAAAAATATAAATAACATTCAATTTTATGTTGGTGAATTTAATGAAGCATTTAATACCATTGATATCCATAAAATAAATTATAAGGAACATCCTACCAACAAGCATTACAAGGGAATTGAACATAAGAGAGATTGGATTTTTGAAGAAGTACAAAGTTACTACCCTTCGTTTTTTAGTTACTGGAAAAAGTGTGAGAAATATTTAAAAAATTGGTAGTTGAGTAAACAGCAAATAAATATTGTTTGGCTTAAAAGAGATATTCGTTCTCAAGATCATTTGCCTTTGCACTTGGCAGAACAAAATGGCTTGCCCTACATCATTCTTTTTTTGTTTGAACCATCCATCATCAACTATTCTGATAGTAGTTTGCGACATCTTCAATTTCAATATCATTCTATTCTTCTATTAAATAAAAAACTAAATGCTTACAACAAGCAAATTGATGTATGTTATGCAGAAGCTTTAACAGTATTGAACGCTATCATTAATCAATTTGAAGTAAAAAATATTTATAGCTATCAGGAAAGTGGAATTCAACTCACCTATAACAGAGATAAAGCCGTATCAAAATTTTGTGAGGAGCATAATATTAGTTGGCAGGAATTTCAGCGCGATGGAATCGTTAGAGCCATAAAAAACAGACAAGGTTGGGATAAGCAATGGTTTACAACAATGCATTCACCCATTATAAAAAACGAGTATTCCATTCGTGAATTCATATCGTTGGAAAATGAATTTCCTATTTCAACTAGTTTATTAACTCAATTAGAAAATTATCCTAAAGAATTTCAACCGGCTGGTGAAGATTATGCTTTAAAATATCTGATAAGCTTTGTTGCAGATAGGGGAAAGAAGTATAGTAAACACATCAGCAAACCATTAGAAAGTAGAACCAGTTGTGGAAGAATTTCGCCTTATATAAGTTGGGGTAACATTAGCATAAAGCAAGCCTATCAGTTTGTTTATAGTCATACCAAAACTTCTAACTCAAAAATGGCTTTCAATAATTTTCTTATTAGGTTAAAGTGGCATTGTCATTTTATTCAAAAGTTTGAAGTGGAATGTAGCTATGAAAATAAATGTATAAATGCTGGTTATGAATTATTACAGCATAGTAAAAATGAAAGTTATATAAATGCATGGAAGGAAGGATACACAGGATTTCCATTGATTGATGCTTGTATGATTTGCTTACAAAAAACAGGTTGGATAAACTTTAGAATGAGAGCCATGTTGGTGAGTTTTTTTTGTCATCATTTGTATCAGGATTGGCGAGAAGGTACCTATCATTTAGCACAACTCTTTTTAGACTATGAGCCGGGCATTCATTATCCACAATTTCAAATGCAGGCTGGAACAACTGGCATCAACACGATAAGAATGTATAATCCGGTTAAGCAATCGCAAGACCACGACCCCAAAGGAATTTTTATTAAAAAATGGATACCACTATTACAAAATGTGCCAGAAGAACTTATTCACGAACCTCATAAAATGAGTTTGATAGAACAGCAATTGTATGCTGTCATTATCGGCAAAGATTATCCTGCAAACATAGTTGATATGGAGAGTAGTGGAAAAACAGCAAGAGAACGCATTTGGGGACATAGAACGAATGAAACTGTAAAACAAGAGAACATAAGAATTTTGTATACACATACCAGAAGAAAAGAAAATGATATACAGCCATCATGAAATAGAAATTTTAGAAACATGATATAGATTCAATTTTATGAATGAATTGGGTAGCTTTAAAAGATTAAAAAAAGTTTTTTCCCTATAAAAATGGGCTTTTAATTTAAACTGAGTGTGGAAAGAAATCATGAAGTAATCCCTCCACTCTCACACAAAAAAGCGTCACATCACTGCAAGGCTTTTCTATTTTAATTACTTTATGTTTACAAATCCCAAAAGAAAAAGAAGAAAAAACCTGCTAACCATTCCAGTTTAATATTCTCTCCTTCTCCTACTCTACTTCCTTTATAATAAACATCTCCATCTGATTCTATTTCTCCAACGCGTGAACCATTGATATAAATATCTCCATCATTTTCAATTTGCCCCACACGAGTACCATTTTCATAAACATCTCCGTCTGATTCAATTTCTCCGATACGTGTGCCATTTTTATAGACATCTCCATCCGATTCAAATTGACCAACTCGGGATCCATTTACATATACATCTCCGTCAGTTTCTATTTCCCCTACACGGCTACCATTGTAATAAACACTTTGGGAGAACGAAGTTGTTCCTATAAAAAGAATCGAAAAAGTAATTAGTGCTTTCATAATTATATTGTTTTTTGAATTAATAATTTTGAATGATAAATTATCCATTATAAATTTTTGCCACTTTATCTTTATATTTTTCCATAATAAACTTTCGTTTCAGTTTTAAAGTAGGAGTCATTTCTCCTGATGCCACACCCCACTCATCCGCTAATAATTCAATTTTTTTCAGTTGTTCCCAATCACCAAAAAATTTATTATAGGTGTTTATTTCTTCCATTAATCTATTTTTAAGATCTTGATTTTCTATTAAAGAAGCAATAGAATCAAATTTAATTCCTTTTCTATTTGCCCATTCTTTTATAAATGGCGCAGAAGGAACCACTAATGCAGCTGGGTGCTTTTGATTTTCACCAATCACCATAATTTGTTCAATGAAATTTGATTCTTTGAATTTATTTTCCATCACCTGAGGAGCAACATATTTACCACCAGAAGTTTTAAATATTTCCTTTTTACGATCGGTAATTTTTAAGAAATCTTTATCTACAAAAATTCCAATATCACCTGTATGAAACCAGCCATCTTTATCAATTACTTCAGCGGTTAAATCTGGGCGATTATAATAACCCATCATCAATTGTGGGCCTTTGCATAAAATCTCTCCGTCTTCGGCAATTTTTATTTGTGTATTATTCAAAACTCTTCCTACTGTTCCAAATCGCACACCGTCATTTTTCTCGCAATTTACCGACAAAACAGGAGAAGTTTCTGTTAATCCATAACCTTCCATCACTGGTAAACCAGCAGCAAAAAATATTCTGGCCAAACGAGGTTGAAGAGCAGCACTACCAGAAGCAATCACTTTTACATTTCCACCTAATGCAGCTTGCCATTTTTTAAATACTAATTTTCGGGCAATACCTAATTTCACTTCATACCAAAAACCATTTCTACCACCTGTCTCATATTTGTTTCCTAAGTTAACAGCCCAATTAAATATTTGTTTTTTAGGGAATTTTAATTCAGCTCCTTTTGCAATAATTTTATCATATACTTTTTCTAAAAGCCGAGGAACAGCAGTGAAAACATTTGGCTTTACTTCTCGTAAATTATCGCCTACAGCTTCTATGGATTCGGCAAAGTAAATAGAAACTCCGTTAACAATATATAAATAACATATCATTCTTTCATATACATGACAAATCGGAAGAAAGCTTAATGCTATTCCATTACAATCAACTGGTAATCGATCATGACAATCGGTTGCATTGCTCACCAAATTCTTATGAGATAACATCACTCCTTTGGGAACTCCAGTTGTGCCTGATGTATAAATTATAGTTGCTAAATCTTCTTCTTTAACAGTAGCTTTTATTTTCTCTACTTCGGCTTGTTCCCATTTACTTCCTAAATCCAAAATTTCATTCCAAAATTTTACACCAG
Organism: Chryseobacterium gleum; assembly: GCA_945865695.1. GTDB lineage: Bacteria > Bacteroidota > Bacteroidia > Flavobacteriales_D > UBA2798 > CAMBFX01. The sequence continues at coordinate 3,825 of CAMBFX010000093.1, forward strand.
GTATTTTTTCATAGGAATAAATTTCCATCAATGATGGAACTTCATTTTTGATAGCAATTACTTTATCATATAAATCCTTGGTAGAAACAAAACAATATTTTACTCCAGAATCGTTAAAAATAAATTTATAATCGGCAGAAGTAATGGTTGGATAAACTGGAACATCTACTCCCCCCACTTGCAAAATAGCCATATCGGTAATAGCCCATTCTGGACGATTATTAGAAATCATGGCAATTTTATCTCCCGGTTTTATTCCTAGAGCCAAAAATCCGCGACTCATCATATTGCTCATCTCTACAAATTCATTAGTAGAATATTTCGTCCAAACTCCGTTCACTTTTGAAGTCAAACAATCATTTTTAGGAAATTGTTTTAATTGGTGAACGTGGATGTCGAATAGGCGTTTAATTGGTTCCATAATTTTTACTTTGCACTAAGATAAGCTTGAAAATTCAAAAATCAAAATTTAAAATTAGGTTTGGAACTAAAAAAAATCAAATTATCCCAATAATAACAAGAAATTTGAATAATACCGATTGAATTACTAGAGAATGGTATTCAAAATTATTCGATAATCAATACTTCAACTTTTCCAATTTAAATCCCCATTCAGTGGCCATAAATTTCACATAATACTCATTATAAAAATAACATCTAGCCTTTTCATTATTTTTATAAATCAACGAATATTTTGGTTCTTCTCCACTCCAATCGCAGAGATAATAATTATTATTACGATCAGAATACACGGTGTTTTTTGCATTCAAATTAATATTATTTATACATAAATCATTATTTCCATTGGTAGATAATCCATTAAATAATAGTGAATAATTTCCTTGTACTTTTAGTTGATGCAAGGTTCTCCATTGTTTATCTTCTAAATATTTTTCATTAGATAGATTAAACTTTAAAGGTAGTTCCACCAGATGAATAGTGGGGTTTTTAAAATCACTATAAACAATATTCATTCCTAAAGAGGTATAAGTAAAATAAGAACCAGAAAGACCTAAACCTTCTTTTATATCTACTTTTCTTTCTTCAATAAAATATTTTTCGAAAACCGCATAAAGATTATTTTTTTCTAAACCCATTTTTGATAACCGATAACCCATTACTTTTCCTTCATCTGCCAGAGAATTTAATTCCATTTTATCTACTACCAAATTAAGTTCGTTTTCCTCCTTATCAAAAAGAAACACTTTTAAAAAATAGCCGCTCATAGATTGTTTAAGGGCTGTATTTGCATTGGGTTTTAATACACTTGATTTACTTAAAATACTTCCTCCAAAAAAAATCATGTTACTTTTGGAATCATAATTAATGTCTGAAATATAATAGAGATAATTGTCTTTATCATCAGTTATAGATATTCCATTTAAATCAGTATCCGAATTTACTTTATCTAAAAATGTAAAATAATTAGACCGATTTTCTTTGTGATTTAAACCATAATAAAACAAAACTCTATTATCCTCAGTCAATACAAACTTAAATGATTCTACCAAGCCAACATCTTTGATTAAATGCGAAGATTTAGGAAGATAAATAGGTTTGATAGCAGATGGATCATAAACAGATACGTAAACTGTTTTTGCCTCTTTAGAAAAGTAATAACAAAAAGAATCTTTGTAAAATATTGATTGTTGACCTAAAAATTTCTCATTTCCTAGGAGCGGATAACCTCCCGGTTCATCATCTGTATTTTTCCAATCTTTATACTGATCTCTTTTAAAGTATTTAACAGATTCAAGCCCTAAATCCTTTCCATATAACATCACTCTTCCTTTATTCCATCTGTATCGGCTTACAATACGATAATAATTAGGATAAATTTGATCCAGAAATATTTCCGAATTACGCATATTTTTATCGTAAATCTGTTTTTTTATTTTTAAATTCTTATCATAAATTCTGATGACTGTTTTTCTGAATGAACCTGGAACTTCTGACCCAATAACCATGAACTCTCCATTATCTAACGGATATAATTTGGCAAAATAAAGGGAATCTGACTTGGTTTGACTAAATCCAATCAACGAAAAAATAAAAATATATAACGTTAAAACTGTTCCCCTCATATATCGTAAAAATAAACTATTTTAGATGAATAATAGAATTCTTTTACTTTGAACTTATGAAACAGTTGTTTTTATCTATTCTATGGGCATTGCCAAACATTTTGATTGCACAAAACCTCAATTATGATATTTATATCATCGATATCAAAAAACAAGAAGTAGGTGGAATCACCTTTGAAAAAGCGGTAAATATTTCAAATCATCCAGGTTATGATAATCAACCTTCGTTTACTTTGGATGGAAAAAAAGTAGTTTATACTGCCATGACGAAAGATTCAACAACTGATATAAATTCATATTCGATTGAAGATAAAAAAAACACCTATTCAAATCCTTCAAACTTAACTAGTGAATATAGTCCAACCTCTTACAATTCGCTTGAAATATTAACTGTTAAAGTTGAAAAAGATAAGAAAACACAAAGGATTTGGAAGGAATCTACAACACCTAAATGGACTTCCAATGTTTTTCTAAAAAAAGTTGACTCTGTTGGCTATTTCTGTTTGCTCCCGAAAAACAAAATCGCAGCCTTTATTCTTTCTTCCAAAAATGAATTGGCACATGAACTTCGATTAATTGATACAAAAACTCAAAAAGAAACTTTCATTGATGATAGCATCGGTCGTTGTATTCGTCTTTCACCAGACTCTTCGGCGATTGTATATGTAAAAAAAGGAAAAGACGGAAAAAATAAATTAATGCGTTATCATTTTCATAATTCTTCCGTTACAGAAATGTTTGAAACCGTTGAAGGAGCCGAAGATTTTTTATTCTATGATAATTCAAGAATTTGGATGGCGAAAGACAATGTTCTTTACGAATATTGGATGGCTGCTAAATTTTCATACTGGGCAGAGAAAAAAGAATTTTCAGAAAAGAATTCGCATTTAAAAACGATTACAAGGATGAATTTATCTCCGGATAAGTCGAGATTGGTGCTTGTTGCAGAGGATTGATCTTTTTTTCAGCTTCGCTGAAAATTTCTTGCCGCGGATTTCGAGGATTTTATGGATAAAAGACAAAAATACAAATCAAATTACAATAAAGTTCAATGGTATTTCATCCATAAAATCCTTTAAATCCGCGGCTAAAAAATAATTTGCCGAAGGCAATCCTAAACCTGCGTCCCCGCAACAATCTCAGTAAAACTTTTCGTGTCCAAATACTTTATACATAAATACAATATCTCATCAGCAGTAATTGAATTTACTTTCTTGATGTATTTTTGATAATACGAATAATCTAAACCCGAAAAATGAATCGACTTAAATCGATCCGACATGGCAAATGGTCCATCCGAATTTCTTAAAAAAGAACCCAACATATAATTCTTTACCAAACTTAATTCTTCGTCAGAAACTTTTTCTGTTCTCAATAATTCTATTTCCTTGTAAATTTCTTTCAAAGCCTCTTTACAAACTTCTGCTCCTACTTCTGTTGCAATTAAAAAAACTCCTGTATCAGGATAACTCGCCAATGCTGATCCAATTCCATAAGTATAACCTTTGTCTTCACGAATATTTGCCATCAAACGAGAACCAAAATATCCTCCTAATAATGTATTCACCACATTCATTCCAATAAAATCTTCGTGAGCCCGATTGAATAAAACTTTGCCCATTCTAATTCCACACTGCACAGAACCCTCTTTTGGGATATTTTTATGAGAAGCCGCAATTGATTCAAAATTAAAATCAGGATAAACTGATTTTCCTTCTGAAAGCACAAATTCATTATTCAAAATTTCCTGAATATCGTTTCCAAAATTTCCTGAAGCCATCACCTCACAATTTTCGGATTTGTAAAATTCATTATAATAATCCTTCAAATCTTTTGTAGACAATTTTGAATAATAATCCAATTCCGCTTTTTTTCCATAAGGGTGATTTCCGAATAAAGAAGCGCTGAATTCTCTTCTTGCAACAAATTCAACCTTATTTAAATTCACTGACAATTTTTGTTTCCCATTGGCAAGAGCTGTGTTTAATTCGCTATCTGGAAACACTGGACAAGTCAATACTTCTTTTAATACTGGCCAAACATCTTTGAAATTTTTGGAAAGACAATGCAAGGTGATGACTGCATATTCATCTTCTACTTCTCCATGCAAAAATGCACCAAAATAATCCATTCTATCGGCAATTTGACGAGCGGAAAAACTTTTTGTTCCCTCTGTTAATTGCGAAACAGTATAAGAAGCTTGCAAAGGTTTTTTCTGGTATTTAGATCCTGCTTTGAAAAAGAATTCTAAACGAATTACCGGCTGTGAACCTGCTTTTAAAATATAAAAAGGAATTTTATTTCCTAATAAGAATTTCTCTGGCTTAATGAAATCCACCTCTTGAATGGGATGAACTGCTGGTTGTATATTTCTATCAATCATTTTTTAGCTTTATAAAATAAGGTGGAACAATTTTCTTTGCGAAGCACTTTGGCAGCCATCTCTTTTATCTGATCAGAAGTAACATTTCTATAATTAGCTGGCTCATCATTAATCAAATTAATATTGCCAATCAATTCTCCATAGCAAAGAGCCATTGCTTTATTCAAAACACTCATATCGCCAAATATTTTAGAAGACTCAAATGTATTTTTTACTTTTTCTAATTCCGTATCAGAAATGGATTCGTTGGCAAAAGCATACATAATTTTTTCTACTTCTTCATTCGCATTCTCCAATGAAACACCATCTACTAATTTCCCAGAAAAAACAAATAAACCCTCATCCAAATCTCCCATCACAAAAGCACTGGCTTCGGTAAAAAGTTTTTTCTCTTTTACTAAAGTTTGATACAAACGAGAAGATTTTCCTCTAGAAAGAATATCTGAAATTAAATCCGTTGCATAATAATCGGGAGAAACCCTGTTACACATATGCCAAACCTTATACAATGCATCAACAGGAACATCTCGTTCAACAGTCAATTCACGAGCTTCGGTTTGGGTAGGTTCTTTTGGTAAATTACGATTGTATTTTATTCCTGATGGAATTTCTTCAAACCACTTTCTTATCAATGAAAGAACTTCATCTTCTTGAATATTTCCGGCCACACATAAAACACCATTCAACGGATTATAATGTTTATGAAAAAATGCTTTCACATCATCCATCGTAGCATTTTCAATATGAGAAATTTCTTTACCAATGGTTGGCCATAAATAAGGATGCGTTTTATAAGCAAGCGGGCGCAACAACAACCAAACATCACCATAAGGCTGATTTAAATATCGCTGTTTGAATTCTTCAATCACCACGCTTCTTTGAACTTCCAAACTTTTAGGTGTAAAAGCCAAACTTAATAATCGATCTGACTCTAACCATAAAGCTGTTTCTAAATTTGCTAATGGTAAAGTTTCATAGTAATTGGTAATATCATTTGATGTAAAAGCATTACTTGTACCACCAACTTCTTGCAAAGGCTTATCGTAATCGGCAATATTTGCAGATCCACCAAACATTAAATGTTCGAATAAATGAGCGAATCCCGTTTTATTAGAATCTTCATCTCGAGCACCAACATCGTAAATTAAATTCACTGCCACCACTGGTGTAGATTCATCTTGATGAAGAATTACACGCAACCCATTCTTTAAAATATGTTTTTTATATTGAATCATTTTAAGTTTTATTTAAATCTGTTGTATTTGGAAAGTAAATCTAAGGTTTCTGCATATTCCTTCATAATTTCTTTTACAATTTCAGAAGCAGGTTTTATTTCATCAATCATTCCCGAAACTTGTCCAATTTCTAATTCACCTTCTATTAAGTCTCCTTCGAACATTCCTCTTTTCGCTCTGCCTTTTCCCAATAAAGAAATTAATTCTTCTTTAGAAGCACATTTTTCATAGGCTTGATTCACTTTATTATAAAACTCATTTTTAATTAATCGAACGGGGGTAAGTTCTTTTAATGTTAAAACAGTGTCGCCTTCTTTTGAATTCATCACTGATTTTTTAAAGTTTTCATGTGCCGACGATTCATTCGAACAAACAAATCGCGATCCTATTTGAACGGCATCCGCTCCTAAAGCCATAGCCGCTACCATTTGCTTTCCAGTAGAAATTCCACCAGCAGCAATTAATGGAATAGTAATTTCTTTTTTGACCATAGGAATCAAACAAAGGGTCGTAGTTTCTTCTCTTCCATTATGTCCGCCCGCTTCAAAGCCCTCAGCAACCACTGCATCTACTCCAGCCTCTTGAGATTTGAGAGCAAATTTGGCACTCGAAACCACATGAACAACAATAATTCCATGACTCTTTAACAATGATGTATACGTTTTTGGATTACCTGCCGAAGTAAAAACGATAGGAACTTTTTCCTCGATAATGGTTTCAATATGTTTATCAATATCGGGATATAACATTGGGAGATTTACCGCAAAAGGTTTATTCGTGGCAGCCTTACATTTTTTAACCTGCTGCTTTAAAACATCTGGATACATGCTACCAGAGCCAATGATTCCTAAACCACCCGCATTACACACAGCAGATGCCAATTCCCATCCCGAACACCAAATCATACCTGCTTGTATTAGGGGGTACTTTACACCAAAAAGTGTTGTTATCTTTTCACTCATCGTTCAAAAATTTAGGACTAAACTACCTATTTTTGTGTTCTGATAATATCCATTGATAAACTTTGATTTTTAATCGAAAAAACTTACTTTTGAGCTAATATTGAACTGCTATGCGTACTAAGTATTTGATTTTTACCCTTTGTAGTGTGCTTTTGATGAATTTTTCAGATGCACAACGCAAGAGTTCTTACTATAAACTCGATGTTGGGGGTTACCTCGGTATGTCTAATTATTTAGGTGAAATTGGGGGGAAAGAAAAAGAAGCACGTCCATTTATTTGGGATATGAGACTAAATCAAACCCGGTGGTCAATGGGTGGTTTTGCCAGATATAAAATCAATGATTTCATTGCTATTCAAGGGAGTTTGAATTATTTAAGAATTCAATGTGACGATAAATTATCTACTAATCGTGGCCGCAGAGGAAGAAATTTAAACTTCAAAAATGACATCCTAGATTTTGCTGTAAGAGGCGAAGTGTATATATACAACATTCCAGATGTTGGTGGAACTGGAAAATATCGTTTGGATTTTAAATCTTATGCATTTGTTGGTGTTGGAGCATTTTTGCATGGTCCAAAAACAATTTACGAAGGCTCTTGGGTTAAATTAAGAGATTTAAAAACAGAAGGACAAACCACACCTTATTCAAAAATTGGAGTTTGTATTCCTACTGGTCTAGGTTTTTATTTTACGAAAAAACGTAAATATAGAATTGGTTGGGAGATGAGTTGGAGATTAACTTTTACCGATTATATTGATGATATTAGTACTGTTTATGCTGACCCTTCTACTCTATCAAGTCAAGCTTCTATCGATTTAGCCAATAGGCGTGATGAATTAGGTGACGACCCAAGTTTGCCTAACGAAGACAACTATCAACCACATACTGAAGATGGCGTAATGGTTTATCCTCAAAGAGGTGACTCCAGATATAACGATACCTATTTTTATATGGGTTTTAGCTATAGTTATGTTTTTAAAGGAAGAAATTCATTCTATTCTCAAAACTACAACTGGATTGGCGGACGTGGAAAACGTGACCGCGTGAAGGTTAAGTTTTAATCCTTACTTTTTTTTATTATCATAAATGTCGGATAGAAAACAAAAACTCGGGCTTCCGGCAGGTTCACTGATTTATATTGGTGATAAGGACAAATTAAAAGCACATGTTGATGTAACAGTTATTGATTTCAACGAAAATAATCTTAGTGAATTCTGCCCCACTGATTTGAATGAACTGATTAAATTCAAAAATCATGATACGGTTACTTGGATAAACATTGACGGTATTCATGATGTGGAATTCATCAAACAAGCAGGTGAAATTTTTGAATTACATCCTTTATTATTAGAGGATATTTTGAATCCAGATCATCGCCCGAAGATTGAAGAATATGGTGATTATTTGCATTTCACTTTAAAAGAATTAAAATGGAATTCAGAAGAAAAAGAAATTGAAAGTGAACAAATAAGTTTTGTTTTAGGAAGAGGATTTGTGATTTCCTTTCAAGAGCAAAAAGGCGATATTTTTGAACCTATTCGTGATCGAATTCGACATGCAAAAGGTAGAGTTAGAAAAATGAAAGCCGATTATTTAGCTTATGCTTTGATTGATATTATCGTAGATCATTATTTTATCATCATTGATTTAATAGAAGAAGAAATTGAAGAATTAGAAGTAGATGTATTAAAAAGTACAGACGAATATAATATTCGCAAAATTCAAAAACTAAAAAAGGATTTGATGATTCTCAGAAAATCTATAATTCCATTGAGGGAATCGGTGGGGAATTTAGAAAAAAGTGGAAGTGATCTAATTGAACCTAGAACAACTTTCTTTTTAAAAGATGTTTACGATCACACTTTACATATTACAGATTCCATCGAAACTTATCGCGAGATGTTAAATTCATTAATGGAACTTCATATTTCAGGAATGAATAATCGCTTAAATAAAGTGATGAAAGTTTTAACAGTTATTTCTACTATTTTTATTCCACTCACTTTTATTGTAGGAGTTTATGGAATGAATTTCGATAATATGCCAGAGATTCATTGGCAATATGGTTATTATGGAGTTTGGGCATTTATGATTTGTGCAGTTATTTTGATGTTGTATATTTTGCGAAGAAATAAATGGATGTAGGGTAATCAGAGCGATAGCGAAGTGTGAGAGCGGGGGAAGAGAGCGAGAAACAGATTGAGTGCGAAAAGTGAGAGCAAAGTGTGAGAGCGGGGGAAGAGAGCGAGAAACAGAGCGAGAGCGAGGATGAGTGCAAAACATTTTCAATAAATAGTCCGATTCATTTTAATATTCAAAATTTTCACCAAAAAAGTACGTAAAGTAAAATCGCACTGAATCTTGGTTTTTCATTATTCATTTATCATTTTACATTTTACATTTATCTATATTTGTTAATAAAAAAAAATATCATGCGCGAAATAATTGAAAAAGCTTGGGAGAATCGTGAATTATTAAAAGATACTTCTGTTCAACAAGCCATTGAAAATGTAATTGAAGAATTAGATAAGGGAAGAATTCGTGTAGCCGAACCAACTTCTAATGGATGGCAAGTAAATGAATGGATAAAAAAAGCAGTGGTGATGTATTTTCCAATTCGTAAAATGGAAACTTTTAATGTGGGTCCAATGGAATTTCATGATAAAATGAAATTGAAAAATAATTATGCAGAATTAGGAGTAAGAGTTGTTCCTCATGCGATTGCTAGATATGGTGCCTATTTAGC
>CAMBFX010000094.1 GCA_945865695.1 Chryseobacterium gleum
GATATGGTGAGAATAGGAATTGGTTCTGATGCAAGAATAGGAAAAAGATTTTTGTTTCCTGGAATTGGTTATGGTGGAAGTTGTTTTCCGAAGGATGTAAGCGCACTTCATAAGTCAGGAAAAGATTTTGGCTATGATTTTGGAATTATAAATGAAGTAATGCGTGTGAATGAAGCTCAGAAATTACGTTTGGTTGAAAAGGTAAAAAGTCATTTTAAAAATGATTTGAAGGGTAAACATTTTGCCATGTGGGGATTAGCTTTCAAACCGGATACAGATGATATCAGAGAGGCACCTGCATTGTATATGATAGATGAATTAATTAAGGCTGGAGCAACTGTTTCTGCGTTTGATCCTGAGGCGATGCCGAATGTTAAAAAGTTGATTGGAGATAAAATTAAATATGCAGAAGACGAATATTTAACCTTAGAAGGTGCAGATGCGTTATTAATAGCAACGGAGTGGAGTGAATTCCGCACACCCGATTTTACAAAGATTGCATCGCAATTAAAAAGTAAATTAATTTTTGACGGAAGAAATTTATATGATTTAAGTACTATGAAGAAAAACGGATTCATTTATCATAGTATAGGTAGAGAAACGATAGATTAATTTTGGAAAAAAATAGTAAGGGAGTTTTCACTCCCTTTTTTTATTTCTTATTGTCTATTTTATCTGCTCTCGGATTCTGAGTTACGCAATAATCACATTTCAATTTGTATTGAATATTCACATCCAAAACAAATTGCACCGGAATTTTTACGGTTGATGGATTAATTATTTTATCATATCCTGAATAATTTTGTTTGTCGAAATAAAATGTTTTTGATTTGCGTTGTTCTTTTTTCCAATACGAATCATTGTTGTTATAACCTTTGTTATAATTTGCATCCGATGTTTCGAAAGCCGAATAGGATTTATAGGATTCATCTGGATAGATAGCGAAAAAATTTTGTGTGGCTAATTTAGAATCGGGTAGAAGTGTCATTTCAGAGAGAGAATTAGCTGTTGCTTTTTTCTTGTTTACTAATTTGTCAATTTCAGCAATCATTTGATCGTAAACTTTTTGTTGATCCAGAATAATATAATCCACTTTTACGATATCGTAAATTTCTTCTTCAGAAGCAGCAACCATGATTTCATCCATTAAATTAGGATCTGTAAATTTGATGATTACATTTTTCTTTATTTCAAAACCTTTATCTACTTGTGCAGCGGTTTTTCCTTCTACGGTATAATCATAAACTTTTGCTTGAGCAACCATGTCGATATATAAATCATCTGATTTTATTCCAAGAGCAGCCAAACTCTTTTTGAAATTTTCAATTCGAGCATTAATTTTCTGATTGCATTCTTTTACTGTCAATGCTTCTTGTTGAACAGAAATAGTTGCGATAAATTCATCAGGCTGAACATTCATTAATATTTTTGCTTGAATATAATACGTGCTATCCGTATTTGAATTGATTTGCATGTATTGCGAATATTGCTGTTGATAGTTATTATAACCGTTGTATTGGTTGTAATTGACATTGCCATACATTTCATTGCCGGTGAGTTGGGCATTAGCCAATAGAAAGCCAAGTGCTGTGGGTAGCAACAGGAGTAATTTTTTATTCATGATTGATTTTTTATTCCTGTACAACTAAAGATGATAAAGGTTCAAGAATGCCTTCGGCATATTTTTTTTGCCGCGGATTTATAGGATTTTAGAGATGGAATTACCTTCGGTAATTTAAAGGCAAGGATTGAAATTGATATTTTGAATTTTTTATGGAAAAATTGTCTTTATCCATTAAATCCATTAAATCCTTAAAATCCGCGGCAAAAAACTGAGCGAAGCGAACGCGATCAATAAATCGTTATTTCGTCAATAAATATAAATGCATTATCGCCTTCCATTCCATATCCTTGATGCCAGGAAGGAAGTTTGCCGTAGTTTTTGGCTACAATTTTTACGTATTGACAAGTAATTGGCTTAGTAAAAGAGCTTGCTTTCTCAATAGAAGCATCTAAATTATCGGTTGGTAATTTGAAGGTCGTCACTAGTTGAGTTCCGAATTTAGTATATTCTTTTCCATCATACGAAGTATAAATTTCTACTTGGGAAGGAAAAAATATCCATGCTCGCGTATCTTGTAAAAATGTGGCAGAAATTTCTTGAATTTGTTTTGCTTCTTTTAAATTAATCACACATTCGAAATCTTGATTCTGATATCCTTGCCATCCACCTTTGCGCCAATCAACGTCTCCATTTAATCCATCAATGATTCCATTATCGCCACCTGCAGTGTATTGCGGATTGTATTTGCTTTTTATTTCGATAGAATAGTTATGGTTGATTTTATGTTGTGATGCAGAAACCCAATTGCTCACATTTCCAGTTTTCTTATTTTTTGCTCTCGCCCAAATGGTGTAAGATTCATCTATCGGATTTCCAAATTCACCCGATTCATATATTAGAATATTTTTACATGAATCAGCATAACAATTACAAGAATCTAATGGTCCGCAAATGGGATCATCAAAAGTATATTCTAATTGTAATGTAGAATCAGAAGCGTGAATAGAATACCTATCCATTCCTTGAAAAGTTTTTCCTCCAGTTTTAATTATTGGTACGGGAATGAAATTTGAAATATCAACTCTATTCTCTGGAAAAAAATATTTTTCATCTTTCTTAAAATTTTCGGGTGTATCTCTCATGTGAAAAGATAAAGTTCCTCCTCCCATTATTTGTGAATGATTAATAGAGAAATGAGTTGTGCCACTCAAATAGAAATTCTTCTCATCTACATTCACTGCGTTAATGGTAAAATCTTTTCCGTTTTCTAAATGAATAATGGCTTTTTCGAAACTCGGTGCACCAATTACATATTTCGGATCTCCTGGGCAAACAGGATAAAATCCAAGTGAAGAAAAAACATACCAAGCAGACATTTGTCCGCAATCTTCATTGCCAATCAAACCATCTGGATCATTTTTATAAAATTCAGTTTTTATTTGATGCAAAACTTTTTGTGTTTTTTGAGGTGCACCTGCATATGCGTACAAATACGACATATGATGTGATGGTTCATTACCGTGTGCGTATTGCCCTATTAAACCAGTGATGTCTGCTTGGTCTCTTCCTGTTGTTTGAGAAGAGGTAGTAAAAAGTTCATCCAGTTTTTTTTCATAGTTTTCTTTTCCGCCCATTAAATCAATCATGGAATTGATATCATGTGGAGTGAAGAAAGTATATTGCCAGGCATTGGCTTCGGTATAATTATTATTTACCTCTCGAGGTTCGAATGGTTCAAGCCAACCGCCATTGGAGCGCGGACGAATAAAATTTGTTTTGGGGTCGAAGAGATTGCGCCAGGAAACAGATCGTTTAGAATATTCATTTTTCAATTCATTATATTCATCTATCGGAGAATTTACAATCAATTCTGCAATACACCAATCATCATATGCATATTCTAAATTTTTAGAAACGGATTCACTTTCCTCTTCTATTCCTAAAAAACCATTTTCCATATATTTTCCTATACCTCTATAATTTTTATTTTCTGCACTTTTCATCATTGCTTTCAATGCCAATGAAGAATTATAATTTCGAATTCCTTTCATGAATGCATCCGTGATAACAGAAACAGAATGATAGCCAATCATACAATCTGTTTCATTGGAAGAAAGTTCCCAAACGGGTAATCTTCCGCCTTGTTCATACATTGCTATAAATGTTTGAATGAAATCATTCGTTCGTTTTTGATCGATGATAGTGAAAAGTGGATGAAGTGCGCGAAAGGTATCCCATAATGAAAAGACGGTGTAATAAGTAAAATCTTTTGCTTCGTGAATTTGTAAATCCATGCCGCGGTATTTTCCATCTACATCGGAAGCGACTGAAGGGTGAATCATGCAATGATAAAGTGCAGTGTAAAAAATAGTGCGTTGATCCTTTGCGGAGGTTGAAACTGTAGAAACCGAAGCAGTAGTTACATCAATTTTAGAAAGTTCTTTATTCCATAAGGCTTTTGCTTCGCTGCGTATTTTTTCAAAATCCCAATGAGGAATTTCGATTTGAAGATTTTTTTTCGCTCCTTCAATTCCAGTTTGTGAGATTCCTACTTTAGCATAAATGGTTTTTTTATTTTTTGTGTTGAAGTTCAGAATGGCTTTTACATTTTTCCCAGCGTAATAATTATCTTTCAGTAAAACATTTTTTTGAGATTTATCATTTAGAAACATTTCCCAAGTAAATTCTTCTGAGAATTCTACAACAAAATAGACATATTGTTTTTTTGCCCAAGCTTCACTCACACGCATTCCTTCCAATGTATTTTTACCAGTTATTTTAATGTAAGATTCTAAAGATTTATCGCGATGTGTCAAATCAATAATGATGGATCCACCTTTTGTAGTTGGAAAAGTATATTTATGAAATCCTACTCTAGTGGACATTGTAAATTCAGCCAAGATTTTATTTTCTAATTGTACAGAATAATATCCCGCTTCTGCTTTTTCATTCTCATGTTTGAATGTAGTGGCATATTTCTCTTTTTCAATAGATGCTTTTCCTGTCATTGGCATCAACATGATATCTCCATAATCACTGCAACCAGTTCCACTTAAATGAGTATGTGAAAATCCATAAATCTTTTTATCCGAATAATGATAACCGCTGCAACCATCCCAAGAACCATCGATGCGTGTATCTGGCGAAAGTTGTACCATTCCGAAGGGAACTGTTGCTCCAGGGAACGTATGACCATGTCCGCCTGTACCGATCATCGGATTTACGTAATTCGTATAATCAACTTGAGCGAATGAAGAATGTAAAATGAAAAATGAAAAATGGAGAATGAAAAAGAATCTCCCTAAATAATATATTTTGTTGCGTGCTCTCATAGTTTTCAAATATACAAAAAAGCCAAAGCTAAAACAATCTTGTTTTTACAGGTCGCTCCTATGGAGCTTTGGAAATTCAACGTGATGTGAATTTCTACAAACAGGCCGTTCCTACGGAACTATTTATTCTCGAAACTCCATAGGAGTGTCCTGTTTGTAATCGTTTAGTTATGATATGGTTTTAGCTCCGTATGAGCGACCTGTTTTTGCTTATTTCTTTCGTTATTCAATCCCGATAGTTATCGGGATCAATAAGTCCCCAAATAATCAATTTATCACTTTCCCATTAAATGATTAAGGCTTTTCAAATTCTTTTTTACGTAATCGATGGCGGTTTGTTCGTTGATGAAATCTGAAATCGGAAGATATACTGTGTACCATTTTTTGGCAAGTAAATAATCGTAAGGTAAGCTATTCCATTGTGCGATTTCATGATTTTGGAGATATGTTTTATCTAAAAATTCGAAATACAATAATATTTGATTGGAAGAAAATTCAATTTTGAAAAATTTTTCTGCAACAGGAATATTATTTCGAATCATTTTTTTGTCTACAACGGATGCTTTACATTCAATTTCTGGTTTTGTAAAATCATAATTACGAATATTCTTAGTAAGAAAAGTTTTAAAATTATGTGTTTTAGTTCCAGTTATTGATGTAATTACAAAATTATTTTCCTCAGAATATTCCATTTCATAAATTTTATGAATACCCGGTTTTAGAATCCAAGTAAAACTTGTATCAGATATATTTATGCCATCAAAACTAAATAGTGCAATACTTGCTTCCACTTCATTTGCTTCTAAATCATCATTCACCACATAGTATTCCATTTTATCACTTGTTCGTTTTTGGAAAATTTGAACATTAGAAAAATCTTGTTCAAGATAGCGTGCAGCTAATTTTAATTTCCCTTCTGAATCTATAACACTCCAGCTGGTCACTGGCCAAGTATCGCTTAATTGCCAAATTAACGTTCCTCTACATTTTGGAGATATGCGTTGAGCACTGATGGCAGTTTGCAGCGTTATTGTTTGTAACAACTGGGTGGCATAACTATATTCTTCTAATTGATCAGGAACCGTCAAATATTTTTCCAAATAATAATTGATCGTTTCAAATCCCGTGGGATGTTTTTGATGATTTTTAAATTCAGGAGAATCGAAATTCATTAATGAATCGGGAATGACTTTTCTTAATGTGGATAGGTCGGGCATGGCTTGCATGCCGAATTCACTCATAAAACGTGGAATTTTTTCTTCGAATGTTTCAATGGGTTCTTTTCCCCACCAAACGCCCCAGTAATGCGAATCACCTTGTGTCATGCTTTCTTTTCTACCCCAGCCAATCTCCGGTGAGGAAGGAATATAATCTACATCAGCATCATATTTTTTTATAATAGAAGGAATTAATTCATGAAACAATTTTAGATAATCATTCCCTATTTTGATTGAATCTTCTTTCGAATAATTGTATTGTTTTTGCCATCCCCAATTATGCCAGGCTTCATCGATTTCATTATTACCGCAGTAAAGAGCGATGTTATTATAGTTTCGTAATCTTTTTACTTGATAGGTAATTTCTTCTTCTACATTTTTTAGAAAGGAAGAATCTCCGGGATACATTCCACCGGCAAACATAAAATCCTGCCAGACGATGATTCCGTAAGATTGTAATTCGTCCATCACTTGATCAGGTAAATATTCTCCACCGCCCCAAATCCGAACGGCATTGCAATTCATTTCTCTTAAACGCGTAATTAGGTTGGAATAATTATCATTGATATTATCAAATTCGGAAATATGTGATTCGGGAATGAGATTGAATCCCTTTAAATAAGTTGGTTGACCATTTACGGAAAAATAGAAGGATTCTCCAAGGGAATCTTTTTGTTGGATTAATTTTATGTCGCAAATTGCATAAGTGATATTAGCTAACGATGTGCGAAAATCATCTTTGTCCTTAACTTCAATATCTAAGTAATTTAGTGATTGTTTTCCCATACCATTAGGCCACCAAATTTTAGGATTATTAATTGATATAGGAATGGAAAAATGTGTTTTACCTTTTTTTAAAATATGTTTTTTGTTATAGTAATTATTGGATTCTTGTGATATCTTTACGAACCTCTCCTGTTCTACATCAGAGAAAATATCAAATTCAAATATCAATTCCGCTTTTTTTTCATCCGATGATTTTGTAGTTATGTGATACCCTATAATTTCCGTATACTCATCGAGATGAGAGAATATACTAATCCAAGATTTTACTCCTGTTTTTACAAAACGAGGTCCCCAATCCCATCCATATTCATATTGCGGTTTTCTTGTATATACTCTTTCATCTCCTGGTAAAATAATCTTGTTTTTTGCTTGTAATTGTTTTCCTCTTTTAATTGGCGAATCCATTTCTAATCGTAATTTGTTTGAATTTGAATTTTTATTGATAAATGGTCCAATGTCAAATTTATATTCTCTGAATGCATTATCGGATTCAAAAAGAAAATGTCCATTTAAATAAACGCGCACATAGGGCTCAAGTGATTCAAAATGTATCTCATGATAAGGTAATTCATAAGTAATACCTCCAAATTCCATTTCCGCTTCCCAATCTGACTCTTCAATCCAATTCAATTTCTTTTCATTGTCTCCATAATAAGGATTTTCTATAATTTTCTTTTCCCATAAAATTCTGTGTATTGAATTTGGAAAATTTACACTGTCTATCCATTTTTCATCTCCGATTTTTCGTAATTTCCATTCACCAGTGAGAATTAATTCTCCTCTGTATAAATCAGTATCATTCGTTTGTGAGAAAATGTTAGTAAATGCGAAAAACGATAATATGTAAAAAAGCATTCTCATCCTGCAATAAGCGATTTTAGTTTTCTTATTTCCGCTTCATCCGAAACCTCTCCACTCAAAATCCCCGAACTATGAAATTCTGCACAACATGTATCGAGTAACTTTTCAATATTCGAACTTCTTACTCCACCGCCTGGCATAATGGTAATTCTTCCATTTGCTGCTTCGTTTAATTTTTTTAATACTTCTACATTGTCAATAGCATTTCCTTTTCCGCCAGAGCAGAGAATACGGTTGAAACCGCAATCGATAATATCTTCGAGTGATTCGAAAAGATTTTCGGTGTGATCGAATGCTCGGTGAAATGTGCAAGGGAGTGGGTGTGCGGAATGAATTAATACTTCATTCGTTTTTTTGTCGATACAGATCCTTCGACTGCGCTCAGGATGACAAAAAAGAGAACCGAATACAAAACCACTTACACCAATGTCTTTAAAATTTTGAATCTTGAATTTTGAATCCTCGATTTCATCTTCTGTGTATATAAAATTTCCACCACGTTTTCTTATCATTACAAAAACAGGAATATCAATTTTCTTAATGAGTTTTTCCGTTTCTTTTAAATCAGGAGTCAATCCTCCAGATGAAAAATTAGCACAAAATTCTATTCTATCTGCTCCCGCTTTTGCTGCGATAATGGCAGAGTCATAATTGAAACAGGCAATCTCCAGAATGTTTTTCATCTCAAAATTGTGATGGTACCTTTTTGCTTGCAATTATTTGTAGAGGATGATAAAATATAAAAATAAACTCCATCGGGAACTTTTCTTCCTTCGTGTTTTCCATCCCAATGATGATCACGAGTATCACCTTCCCATGTATAATACATTTCTTTTCCCCAACGATCGTATATATTAAAAATGTATTTCTCCAATGGAAAATCAGTGTTTATATAGTCATTTAATTGATCGCTATTTGGAGAGAAAATATTGGGCAGGGTAATATTACAAACCACTACTGAATTTTCGGGTGGTGTTGGATTATTATTGGATGATGTATCACTACAATTATAAATATCGGTTGAATCGTATTGTTTAAGTAAAACATCATCCATATGGTAATAGGACCAATGAACCCCATAATTACCGTTAGGGCACCCTGTTAATTCTAAAAAGCTACTTTGATTATCATCTAAAAAACTTCCGAGAGTAATAAAATTTTCACCGCCTTGAGCAACGAAGGTTCCACAAATTTTTGTCCAATATTGTCTACCTACTAACAATCTTCCAACGGGATTCATAATTTGTGGAGTTACGTACATACAAGTGGTAAAAGGAGGGTCGGCAGGTGGGCCTTGCGAAACATACATTCCCATTGCGTTACTTGCCCAGCAAGCATCTGGATATAATCTAACCCAGTATTCGCCATAATAAGTAATGCCAGCAACTAGAGGTTGAATGAGCTGTACTCCGATATATTCTCTGTATGTATCGCCCCACGAAGGTCGATAAGCAGAAACACCCATATAACCTGAGCCGTCACTTGCCACATAACTATTATCTAATGCGCTGCAATTATAATAATCGGCAGTTGATTGAATTTCTATCCAAGGAGAGGCTAAATATACTTCAGATGCGTTGGAAATTGGACAAGCAGTATATGTTTCGAAAGAAGGATTGGGAACAAGGTTTTGTGTTTTTGCAGAAAGGCAAAAGGCAAAAGCCATGAGGTAAAAGGGTAAAATCCGTAAATTTTGAATATTGAATTTTAAATTTTTCATTTAAAGTAAAGACGTTGAATTTATCAGTTCGTTGCGTGATTTATCTTTTAACGCGTAATTAAATCCCTTCTGTAAGCAAAACGCACCATGTTCTCCGTTTTTATTCAAAGCAATGAAACCAATTTGTGTTTCTTTCATATCCATTTTTCTCAACTCAAATTTCTTTTTAATTCTTTTTACGGCTTCTTCACAAGCTTCCTGAGGAGAAAGCCCATTACGCATTAATTCTACTACGAGATGGGATCCAACCACTCGAACTACTTCTTCACCATGACCAGTTGCAGTTGCTGCGCCTACTTCATTATCTACAAATAATCCTGCTCCAATAATGGGAGAATCACCGATGCGTCCGTGCATTTTAAAAGCCATTCCACTGGTGGTGCATGCGCCTGATAAATTTCCATGTTCATCTAAAGCAATCATTCCAATCGTATCGTGATTTTCTATATTGGCAATGGGAATGTATTCTGAATTTTTCAACCATTCTTCCCATTCTTTTTTTGATTCTTCCGTCAGTAAATTTATTTTTTCGAATCCTTGTTCCAATGCAAATTGCAAAGCGCCTTCTCCTGCCAACATCACATGTGGAGTTTTTTCCATTACTGCTCGCGCCACAGAAATGGGATGCATGATATGTTCCATACAAAGAACAGCTCCTATATTCGAAAATTCATCCATGATACAAGCATCAAGCGTTACGTGTCCATCACGATCTGGTCTACCACCATAACCTACACTTCTTTCATTGGGATCCGCCTCAATTATTTTTACGCCTTGTTCAACGGCATCGAGCGATTTTCCTCCCGTAGATAAAATTTTCCAAGCTTCTTCGTTGGCTTTTAAACCGAAGTTCCAAGTGGATAATACTATTGGTTTATTCTTTTCTCGTATTGAGTTATTCGTTGGTTCGTTTTTCGTTTTTCGTTCTTCGTTGGAAGAATTCGAACAAGCATTCACCAATATAATTCCGCTGGCAAGAGCAGAAGTTTTTAGAAATTTTCTACGTGATGTCATATATTAATCAATCATTATTTCGTCAAAAAACATCCAACCTGACTCACCCGCTCCTGGATTTCCTTCTGGAATGATACCTGGTTTTTTTAAAATTATTTTTACAAATCGAGTTTTTCTAGATTTGAATTCTACCGATCGCGAAAAAGTGGGATTGAAAATGATATCGCTATATTTCATCGTTTGAAGATGAGTGAATTTATTTCCATCGTTAGAAACTTCAACAATCATTGCGGTTGGAGGATAAATCCAAGATTGTCTCTCTAATAGTGTTCCGATTTCCACTTTTGAAATTTTTTGTTTCTCTCCCAAATCAATAATCATTTCTACATCTTCTCCCTGCCAAGCCAACCATTCTGAATTTATTTTAGGATAAAATCCTTTGATGCCATTTACCAATGTAAATTCTACATCGGTATTGTAATATTTGGAGGGCGGTGTAGAGAAGGTGATTTTTTTAGAAGTGGATTTGGAAATAAAAATCGGAAGTCTGGTTGATTCCTTATATTTATTAATTGTGTCAAATGATTCAACATTCCACCAAAGCTGACAAGAATTAGTAATCTTAATTCCTGAGTAATTATATGGGATTAAATTGGTTTTTACTTTTAAATTTATGATTTCTATGAGGCGATAACTAGCTTTGGATAATGTAGTATCAAAATTAGCTTGAACAACTATTTCTTTTTCAGACCTTTTAATTTTAAAATCATTTTGTGTATCTAAGAATTTAAAATTATAGTCAAGTTTGCTTAGAACACTTAAATTAGATTGAACTCTTTTTTTAAAATAAGAATAGTCATTTTTATTTTTTACGATCCATAATACTTCACTTAAAGCAAGAATTCTTGGCAAAACCATATATTCTACTTGTTTCTCATTGTACATATACTCTGTCCAAACATTTCCCTGTGCACCTAAAATATATTTCGATTCTTCTTCTGTTAATCCTTCGGTCCCGATAGCTATCGGGATGGGTTCATACGAATAAACTTTTTCCAATGTAGTATTACCGCCAATGGCCAATGGTTCGAATCTCGGGTTTCCTTGGTAGTGATCAAAATAACAATGTGAACCAGGTGTCATCACTACAAAATGTTTTTCCTTCGCAGCAGCAATTCCACCTTCAGTTCCGCGCCAACTCATTACCGCAGCATTTGGTGCTATTCCTCCTTCGAGAATTTCATCCCAACCGATTATCTTCTTTCCCTTACTATTTAAATATTTTTCTATTTTTTGAATGAAGTAACTTTGAAGTTCATGAGCGTTATTTAATTTTTCGTTTTTGGTTTTTCGTTGGCAGCGTTCGCAATTTTCCCATCTCGTTTTCGGACATTCATCACCACCAATATGAATATATTCTCCAGGAAATAATTGGACCACTTCATCTAATATATTTTGTAGAAAAATAAAAGTGGAATCATTGCCTGCACAAAAAACATCATCATAAACGCCCCATGCTTTTCCTACTTCAAATGGCCCACCTGTACAAGAATATTGCGGATAGGCCGATAAAGCCGCCAATGCATGTCCAGGCATTTCTATTTCTGGAACAATGGTGATATGTTTTTGTTTGGCGTATTCTACCACTTCTTTAATTTCTTTTTGCGTATAGAATCCACCATAGCGAATGGTGTCAAATTTTTGTTCGTTGTAATGACCAATCATACTTCCGTTTCTCCAAGCTCCAATACCAGTTAACTTCGGATATTTTTTTATTTCAATTCTCCAGCCTTGATCATCGGTTAAATGCCAATGAAAAACATTCATTTTATACATTGACAAAAGATCAATATATTTTTTGATGAAATCTACACCAAAAAAATGACGGGAGACATCTAAATGCATTCCTCTCCATTGGAAACGGGGATAATCCGTAATCATACAACTTTGTAGATTGAGATTATTGAACGTCATTTGCATAAAAGTTTGGATGCCGTAAAAGATTCCTTCTTCTTTTCCGATGATTTGAATGGAGCCCGGTAAAACATTTATTTTATAAAAACCTACTGTATCATTTATCTCAGATTCGTTTGTTAAGAGTGTAATAGTATTTCCTTCTCCAATTTTATCTACATCAAATCCAATTAAAATTAGTTTCGATTTAATTTCTAACAAATGAAATTTTAAAAAATATTCTTGTAATAGTTTGGCTTCATCTTCTAAATTGGGTTCGAAATATTGAATTTTAAATGTTGAATCAATAATTACATTATGCGACTTCGAATAATTAATTTCTACGGGTTGTGGAATAATGTTGAATTGGGAATAGCATTCCGAACCAAAAACTAAAAATAATATAACTAAAAATATTTTCATTTGAATACCAGCGAAGCCGCTCCCAAAATAGCCGCATCGTTTTCATTCAACAATGATGGAAGTATTTTGACTTTGTTTTTATAAATATTCAATAAATTTTCTTCAAAATATTTGGCAGTTGGTTTGAAAATAAAATCTCCCGATTGTGCTAAACCTCCGAATAGAAAAATGGCTTCAGGACTTGTTATTGCCACAGCATTTGCCAATGCAATTCCTAAAATTTCTCCTGTTTTTCTAAATGATTCTAATGCTTCCGTTTCTCCTTGTTGTGCACGTTCATGAATAGTTTTAGCAGTAATTTCTCCAAAACTTTCCATATTCAATCTTCC
Organism: Chryseobacterium gleum; assembly: GCA_945865695.1. Taxonomy (GTDB): domain Bacteria; phylum Bacteroidota; class Bacteroidia; order Flavobacteriales_D; family UBA2798; genus CAMBFX01. The sequence continues at coordinate 13,140 of CAMBFX010000094.1, forward strand.
TTCTCGCGAAAGTGCCTCCACTTTTAACTCTGCATAT
>CAMBFX010000095.1 GCA_945865695.1 Chryseobacterium gleum
GAAAGTCCGTTGATACGATCGGAAAACTCACCTTGACGACTATTGGCAAAAACGAGATGAGTATGAGAATCAATCCACGCGGGTAAAACCAATTTTCCAGAAGCATCAATGATTTCTAAATCTCTCCAATCGGAAATTCCTTCCCAATCTTTCATAAGTCCGAATCCAACAATAATTCCATCTTCAATGGCCAACCATGCATCTTCCAATAATGGAAGTTTTTTCATCTCAGCACCGGAAACTTTTTTACGGGAGGTTTCTTCTACCTGTATGAGCTGACGGATATTTTTAATGAGGATTTTGGACATTTGTTACTTTGAATATCAAAGATACAGAAATGTTTTTTATCTCTTATGTCCGAAACTTTTCTTTGGTCTTGAGAAATTACGTTGTTCGCCTCTACGAGCCGGTTTACCTTTATTTTCCTTTTTAGCAGGAGGAATAAAGGAATAATCTTTCAATGCAAAAGGATGATTTTCATTTACAGGAATTTTCTGATTCGTCAGTTTTTCCAAATCCTTTAAATAAGCTCTCTCTTCTGGGTCACAGAATGAAAATGCTTCACCTTCTTTACCAGCACGACCTGTACGACCAATACGATGCACATAGGTTTCGGGTAAATTGGATATATCAAAATTGATCACAAATTCGAGTTTGTCTATATCAATTCCACGAGCTGCAATATCAGTGGCGACCAAACATTTTATTTTACCTTCTTTGAAATTAGATAAAGCTCTCTGGCGCGCATTTTGACTCTTGTTTCCATGTATTGCTTCGGCAGAAATATTCACTTTAGCGAGGTATTTCACCACTTTATCAGCTCCGTGTTTGGTTCTGGTAAAAACGAGCGCAGAATTGATTTTATGCTCTTTGATGACATGCAATAAAAGTTGATTCTTGTCTTCTTTCGCAACGTGGAAAACCGATTGTTCTATTCTTTCAGCTGTAGAAGAAACTGGAGTAACCACAATTTTGGTTGGTTGATGTAAAAGTGTATCCGAAAGTTTTTGAATTTCATTGGGCATGGTTGCTGAGAAAAACAAAGTTTGCTTTTGTTTTGGAAGCATCGCGATGATTTTTTTTACATCGTTTATGAATCCCATATCGAGCATACGATCGGCTTCGTCTAATACAAAAATTTCAATGTTTTTTAATGAAATGTAGCGTTGATTGATTAAATCTAATAATCTACCTGGCGTAGCTACTAAAATATCAATTCCGTTGCGAATGGTTGCGGTTTGTGCATGTTGACTAACGCCACCAAAAATGACAGTATGTTTTAGTTTTAAATATCGTCCGTAGGATTTGAAACTTTCTTCAATTTGTATCGCTAATTCGCGAGTAGGAGTGAGGATTAAACTTCTAATTTGTTTGGGATGCGGGTATTCTTTATTTAATAATTGCAAAATAGGAATAGCAAATGCAGCTGTTTTTCCGGTACCAGTTTGTGCACAGCCAAGAATATCTTTTTTTAATAATGCAACTGGGATAGCTTGTGCCTGAATAGGCGTGGGAGTCTCGTATTTTTCGTCTTGTAAAGCTTTTAAAATAGGATCAATGAGATTGAAATCTGAAAATGTCATTAAGATTGTTTAAATGAATAATTTATTATTGCCACAAAGGTAGTCATTTACGATGAGCATTTCACGTATTTCATTAGCTCATTGCCTAATCAGCTAACTATCTCACGACCAAAGGGAGTAATTAGCTAATTATTGAAATACAAATTATACCCCAAACTGACTCAAATGATGATCAAGGTGTTTATAGAACATATTGTTCCATTCTGTTTTATTAAGTTTTCCAAATGAATGAGAAATTCTAACATCAAATTTCGACTCACCTTCTTGTTGCACCCGATTGATATTCTGAATAATTAATAAGTACCCATTCTTTTTCTTGTAAACCATTCAGCTCCCAATAATAGAACTAACAAAAAGAAAATGATTTTATACTCAATCAATGGCAATGTTTCTTTGGTAGAGCGAGAAGTAGAAACAATATCTTCACTATTCATTAACGCATCGGCCAATTTATCCCATTCACCTGGATAGAATAATTTGCCATTTGACTCTGTGCTTAGATTATTTAACATTTGATGATTGGCAATGGATTGAACCATTTCAATATTCAATGAGCTTACACTAAATTCACCAGTTTGCGAATGTGCTTTTCCATTGGAACTAACGTTTGCCTCCCAAGTATAATTTCCAACTGCAAATCTACCTGCATCTAATCTATAAGCATTACTGGACGGAGTGAAGTCGAAATTTTTGACAATACCTTCGCCATCTTTAATACTCATCGAAACTTTTTCTGTATTTACTAATTCATAACTTTCATTATATACTTCGGCATCAAAAAGTATATTTTCATTTTCTTTAAAATCCGTTTTTCCAAATACACGAAAGAAATTACGATTTTCTTTAGAGGCCATGTACTGTATCATTTTTTGCATTAAATCTGCAAATACTTCGGTATTTTGAGCCTGACGAAATTCATTGAACTTCCATCTCCATAAACCTTCGCCACAAATAACGGCCGTTTTGTATAGTGTTTCTTTATTGAAATAAATCAATGGGTATTCTGTAATCTGTGGTCCAATTTTTTGATAAACTAACACCGTTGCACCTTTAGAAACCGTATAATCTCCAAATGGAATTTGCAATGGAGGAAAGCGAGGAATTTCTTTCATGGCATCTTCATGAGAGGAGAATAAATTGAAATCACGATTCAAAGATCCATTGGCAGGAGTTAACGTTCCTCGATAACCGTTAATAGTTAATCCTAAATCCAAATTATTAAAGCCCGTAATATTGGATTGAGATCCGAGCACAAAAACAGCCGGAAGATTCATTTTTTTAGCTTGGGCAATTAAGGCTGATGCAGTATTTGCTTGAGAGGGTAATTGATGAAAAATTACCAAACTATATTCATCCATTTTTCCATTAAATTCAGAAGCCATTTTAGTGGTTACTTCATAATTTTTATTGGATAAAATAGCGTCTTTTATTGCGCGAATATCTGGGTGAGGAGAGTGGGCGAGAATCAGAATTTTTTGACGACTATCTAAAACTTCCACAAAAATATCTTTGTAATTATTGGCTTCTGTCAATTCACCTTGCAACGGCAATACTTCAATTCTATAACGTTGTAATCCGATTGTATTTGCTTCTAATTTAAAAGCGTAGGATTTTGCAAAACTTTTATTGTCGATTTTTACTTCTTGAGAAAATAATTCATTGCCATCTTTGGTGATTCTTACTTTGGAATTTTTACCTGCACATTTTCTAGCTTCTACTAAAACGTTAACTGGAAATTCATTACCTAAATAAGCTAAACGATTATGTTCAACATCGGTTAATATTACGTCTTTTCGAATGGTAGTATCGCCTAACGCAAGGGTAAAAATGGGCGCACCATTAAATTTGCTAATCCAACTTTCGGGTGAAGTTCCTTGGTTATAAATTCCATCAGAAGCAATTACCATTGCACCTAAATTTCGATTGACATAACGCGTGTAAATTTCCTTCATCAAATCATTAAAACCTGTCACCTTTTCGGAGTAATCTACCTTCAATCCTTCATTTACAAAATTTCCGAAAGTATACGTTTTTACTTCGTATTTTGAACTTACTTTATTAATAAAATCATTGAGTTCATTCAGATATTTATCTTTATAGTAGGTAGAATCTTTTCCAATGATTAGCGATTGAGAATTATCTTGGGCAACCACAATCACCGGTTTCATTACTGTTTTTGTTTCTGATTTAAACATTGGCCCCAAGACCAAAAAAGTAAGAATAGAAACAGTTAAAAATCGCAAAGCAGCCATTCCTCGTTGCCACCATAATGAAATTTCACTCAAATGCTTATCTCTAAAATAAAGCACAAGTGTATACACTGCACCGAGAATCGGACAGAATATTAAAAACCAGGTAGGATAATCAAAAATGAAATTCACAATAGAGGAACGGAGTTTTTATCGATAAATTACGTCAACATTCCACCACATACATTTAAACATTGACCAGTAACATATGCTGAAAGATCCGAAGCTAAAAATAGCGTTACGTTTGCTACATCATCAGTAGTACCTCCTCTTTTAAGAGGAATTCCATCTCTCCAACCTTGAACTACTTTTTCATCCAAAGCAGCGGTCATTTCTGTTTCGATGAATCCTGGAGCGATAGCATTACTGCGTATATTTCTAGAACCTAATTCCAAGGCAACCGATTTAGTAAAACCAATTATTCCAGCCTTTGATGCAGCATAATTAGCTTGTCCAGCATTACCTTTTACACCCACAACAGAGCTCATGTTGATAATTGAACCACTTCGTTGCTTGAGCATTGGTTTTTGAACAGCTTTAGTCATATTGAATACCGACTTTAAATTGGCATTTATCACTTCATCCCATTGCTGCTCACTCATTCGCATCAATAATGTATCACGAGTTATACCTGCGTTGTTTACTAAAACATCAATTGTTCCGAATTCAGCAACAACAGCCGTTACTAATTCATCTGCAGCTTTAAAATCTCCCGCATCTGATTTGTATCCTTTGGCTTTTACTCCTAAGGCACTGAGTTCCTGTTCTAGAGCATTAGCATGTTCTACAGATGAAACATAAGTAAATGCCACATTCGCTCCTTGTTCTGCAAATTTTCTAGCTATTCCTTTTCCGATTCCTCTGGTTGCTCCAGTGATTAAAGCAACTTTGCCTTGTAATAATTTCATGTTGTATTTTGGTTTTTAGAAGATTGTTTTAACTTTGTTTAACTTTAAAAATCAAAGCCAAATATAATGAGAAAAGTAATCTTAACACTAGCCATCCTTACAACATTTATTAATAATTCATTTTCTCAAAGCTGGATAGATGTGGGAATCAAAGGAGGTTGGGGTCCAACCCTTCTTTTAAACAAAAATGCTTTTGATGATCAATTGTTCGAGCATAAAATTTCTTTTGGCACTATGTTAGGAGGTAAATTAGGATGGAATTTTAATGATGACCATGAAGTTACTTTTGATGTATTTGGAACAAAAAATACACAGACATATGATTTTTTTGTAGATAATATTGATACAACTATTGGAGGAACAACCGAACATCATAAAACTGTAACATTTAATACACTTTCATTGGCATTATTGTACCGTCATAATAAAGACGGTCGCCATTTTGAAGTTGGACCAGTTTATAATATGGTGAAAAAAGCATCCGTTGAGAATGATAATTTAGACAACAAATCTGATGATGGTGAAGATATCAAGGCAAATTTGGTTTCTAATTACATGTCGTTGTTATTTGGTTTTGGTGGATATTTTATGGGAACAGATAATTTTGGAATCACGTTAGGTGCTCGTTTTACTTATGGTTTAGGAGATTTAATTAGTCCAGAAGGTAAAACCAGACATTTTCCTTACTATGAAAATTATCCTACTTATGCAAAAACAGCTCCTTTAACAGCGATGCTAGTAATGGAAATGAATCTTGATTTTGCGTATTTAGCAAAAGCAAAATGTAAGAATAAACGTAAGTTGATTTTATTTTAAATTTTCTTAGAATTAAGACGAGAAAAAGGGCAACCCCAGAAAAACAATAGGCTGGTCCTAATTTTTAAAGCTTCAACTTATTGCTCCAATATTTTTTCAAAATCAAAATTGTAATGTCGAGGAGTTACAAAGAATTTGGCTCTACCGTTCACAATCATTTGAATATTATTTTGTGTTAAATGAATATCCACTTTATCTAATTTCATTTGCTGAATTTTGGTATTTACTCCTTGTTCAGAACTCAATTCAGTCAAACTACTTTGAAACATTTTAGGTAAACTATCTACAGCAGCTCCTAAATCAAATTGAATGGCTTCTTTCATTTTTCCCACGAGATACTCATTCAAAACACGGTCGGCTGAGGTAACAATTAGATTTGAACTTTTGTTTTGAAGACCTAAGTTTTTGAGTGTAAAAACCCTTGTTTCTGGATCCACATATGGAGTTCCTTTTAAAATCATTTCACCTTTTAAATTTCCAGAGTAGTTAATAGTGACATAAACTGTATTTTTACCGTTTTTAAAATCAATATCATCAATGCTCAATTTAAAACCTTTGTAACTTAAATCAGCGTCTTGCAAATAACGTAAGGTAATTTCATTCATCGCTTTCAAGGGTAAATCTACTTTCACACTAAAAATGCTCGTGTCATTAAAATAACCTTTATTTTCAATGGCAATATTATCAGGAATAACCAGTATAGGCTCATTTTTTAATTCCGATTCATGCATTACTACAAATCGAGAAGCAATTTTCAATCCTACAAACAATGAATCTTTCTTTCCTCCCGCATACCAGGCGGTGATTCCAATTGGTTGACTGCGTATAAAAAAACCATCTTCGGCACTGGAAACCGGAATTTCCATTTGAAAATGTTTCCACGAATCGGTTATATATTGTTTAAGGCTGGTCTTCTCTAAAAAATCCTTGATAATCCATTCGTAAATCACGCCACCTTCATTAAATAAAGCTTTCTCGAGAACGGATTGTATATCAAAATCAAAACCTGGAATATTGAGTGCAGGTAAGGGTTCCCAGTCAATATTGATTTTATCTTTTAGAGTGGTTAGATTTAAATCACTATTAATGGAAATGGGAATAGAAAGTTGAATTTCATTTTCAAATTCAAATGGAATGCTCGATACAAAATTCAATAGAGGATTACTTTTTCCTGAAGCCTCATATTTGAGTTTGAATTTAAAAGGCAATTTTACTTTTAAAAAGCCACTATCCAATGCGGAAGTGATTTCCCCTTTTCTTTTGATTAATGTATTAATATTTCCTCCACCAATGGAGAAACTTTTATCTAAAACTATTTCAGGCAATTTTTCATTTAGTCCTGTCAATAAACCGTTCATTGATAATGATACGGGCATATAAATGAAAGAAGTATCAGGTAAATAAACAGTTTGATCTTTGTTTTCACCTATTTCAATGGTTTTTTGCTTCGTTAATAGCAAATAAGTTCCAAAACAAATTACCAATACGGTAACAGTCAGTAATATGATTTTTATGAATCTTGTCATGCTGCAAAGATAATTGAGGTTTTATAAAAAAAATTGTTTTTTATCAGTTTTCATTTACATTTTTTACATTTGAGACAGTATTCTTATCTATATCACATGACCGAAGCATCAGCCAAAGAACAAATAGCTCAACTAACTCAGGAATTGAATCATCATAATTACCTCTATTATGTGAAAGCAATGCCTGAAATAAGCGATTTTGATTTTGATAAGAAGTTGGAAGAATTAGCAAAATTAGAAAATCAATTTCCTGAATTAGCTGATAAAAATTCTCCCACGCAAAGAGTGGGTGGAGCAGTCACCAAAGATTTCCCCGTCATTAAGCATAAATATCCGATGCTTTCACTTTCCAATTCCTATTCGAGAGAGGAAATTATGGAATTTGAGACGAGAATTAAAAAATTGACCGATGGTCATGTAGAATATGTTTGCGAATTGAAATACGATGGTGTTGCCATTGGAATTACCTATCAAAATGGAAAAATGATTCGTGCGGTTACGCGTGGCGATGGTGAACAAGGAGAAGAAATTACATCCAACGTTAGAACCATTAAAGCCATTCCACTAGAAATAAAAGGTGATTTCCCTGAAGAATTTGAAATTCGTGGAGAAATATTTTTTCCTCGTAAAAGTTTTGATAAACTAAATGAAGAACGTGCCGAAGCGGGTGAACCTTTGTATGCCAATCCAAGAAATACGGCTGCAGGAACTTTAAAAAATCAAGATTCAGGAATTGTAGGAAAAAGAGGTTTGGATTGTTTTTTATATGGAATTTACGGAGATAATTTGCCCTTTAAAAATCATTTCGAAAGTTTGGAAGCGGCAGGTAAATGGAGTTTCAAAGTTCCACCTGTAGAGAAAAATTTCATTCGTGTTTGCAAAGGTATTGATCAAATTATGGACTTCATTGATTTTTGGGATATCGAAAGAAAAAAATTACCCTTCGACATTGACGGGATTGTGATTAAAGTAAATGATTATCGACAACAACAAGAGTTGGGTTTCACTGCTAAATCTCCTCGTTGGGCGGTAGCCTATAAATTCAAAGCCGAACAAGCGCGTACGATTTTAGAAGAAATTACTTATCAAGTTGGAAGAACAGGCGCAATTACACCTGTGGCGAATTTAAAACCTGTTTTATTGGCTGGAACTATTGTAAAAAGAGCATCGCTTCATAATGCCGATCAGATTGAAAAATTGGATGTAAGAATTAATGATACAGTATTAGTAGAAAAGGGTGGAGAAATCATTCCTAAAATTGTGGGAATTGATTTATTTCAAAGGCCAGAAAACTCTGAACCGACTAAATATATAACTGAATGTCCTGAATGCGGAACGACTTTAATTCGTAAAGAAGGAGAAGCGAATCATTATTGTCCGAATGAAAATAGTTGTCCTGTTCAAATAAAAGGAAAAATGGTTCATTTTACTTCACGCAAGGCGATGGAAATGGAGGGTTTTGGAGAGGAAACGATAGATCAATTATATGAAGCGGGATTAATTAGAAATATTGCTGATATCTATGATTTGAAATACGAGCAATTGATAAAATTGGATCGAATGGCCGATAAATCGGTGAAGAATTTATTGCAATCATTAGAAGATTCGAAGAAAATTCCATTCGAAAGAGTGTTATTTGCCATGGGTATTCGTTATGTAGGAGAAACAGTTGCAAAGAAATTAGCCAGAAGATTAGGAATCATGGATAAGATTAAATCAAGTTCCATTGAAGAACTTACTAATGTTGATGAAATTGGTGATAAAATAGCAGAAAGTTTATTTTCATGGCTCAACGAACCGGTAAATTTGCACATCATCGAACGTTTGAAAGCGGCAGGTCTTCAAATGGAAGCTGATGCCTCTTCTCAACCTTTAAGTGATAAATTGAAAGGGATGACGATAGTGGTATCGGGAGTTTTTGAAAATTTTTCGAGAGATGAAATAAAAGAAGCCGTAGAAAAGAATGGTGGAAAGGCGAGTGGTTCGGTTTCTAAAAAGACGAATTTTCTATTGGCAGGTGCAGAAGTGGGCCCGAGTAAATTAGATAAGGCGAAAGAATTGGGAGTTAAAATTGTTAACGAAGACGAATTCATTCAGATGATATCTTAAAAGATGTTCGAGGGATTAAAAAAGAAAATAGCAGCTGGTAGATTAAAACGCGAATTCAAAAGTTTGAAGCGCGTTGGGAAAGTGAAAAACCTTGATGAGGCACTTTCGGTGGGAATCATTTATAATTTGGATAGAGAAGATACTTACCATTTGGTAAAAAAATATGTGAAGTTTTTAAGAGAACAAGAAGGAATTAAAAAAATAATGGCCTTAGGTTTTATTGACCAAAAAGAATTACCTGATAATTATAAATCTAAATTAGAATTTGATTTTTTTACACGAAAAAATTTATCTCGTTTTTATAGACCAGGAGGAATAACCACTAAAAATTTTATTGATGAAGATTATGATATTTTGATTGATTTAACGAATAAACAAGTAATTCCTTTGAGATATATTTTAAATTATTCAAAAGCTAAATTTAAGGTGGGATATTACTCCGAAGACAACGAGCAATTTTATGATTTAATGATTAATATGAAAAAATACAATATGGTTGACTTTATTGATCAAGTGAATCATTATTTAAAAATAATTAATACCAAAAGATGAGAGAGAAATTTAAAGGATTAGGCGTAGCTATGGTTACACCATTTAATAAAGATGGATATGTAGATTTTCCAGCATTGCAACGTTTAACCGAAAATCTAATCAATGGTGGTGTAAATTATTTAGTCGTTCAAGGAACAACAGGTGAATCTGTCACTCTTAGAAAAGAAGAAAAACGCGCTATTTTAGATTTTGTTTTAGAAATAAATAACAAACGCCTTCCGGTAGTTTTAGGAATGGGCGGATACGACACACGTGAACTTTTAGAAACGGTTGAAGCTTTTGATTTTACGGGAGTAGATGCCATTTTATCAGTGAGCCCTTATTATAACAAACCAACTCAAGAAGGATTGTTTGCTCATTATAATGAATTGAATAAAAATACTCCTTTGCCAATCATTCTTTACAATGTTCCGGGTCGTACAGGTAGAAATATGCAAGCGGAAACCACTTTGCGTTTGGCGCGAGAATGTAAAAATATCATTGGTATTAAAGAAGCGAGTGGAAGTTTTAATCAAATCATGTCCATCATTCAAGAAAGACCAAAAGATTTTTTAGTAACGTGTGGAGATGATGCCATTGCATTACCAACAATGTCGGTAGGTGGTGATGGTGTAATTTCAGTTGTGGGAAATGCTTTTCCAAAGGAATTTTCAGAGATGGTGAATTTGGCGATGAATCAAAAATTTGAAGAAGCACAAAAAATTCATTATACACTTTTGGATATCATTCAGCATTTATTTGTAGAAAGTAATCCTTCAGGAGTAAAAGAAGTTTTGAAAGTTTTAGGTGTAGCGCAAAATCATACTCGTTTACCAATTGTACCCGTAACAGAAGCAACCGCGAAGAAAATTTATTCTTTATTGGCTGCTTGTCCGTATGTGAAGATTTGAAAAGTTGTTTGGTTAGTTATGTTAGTTTGGTTGGTTATGCTAGTTTATCCTTCGATAAGGTTTTCGAAGACTCAAACCTACTCAGGATGACAAAGCGACTCGAATTCTGAAAGTGGTAAGATTTAGAATTTTAGATTTTCAAATTTTTAATTTTTAATTTTTAATTATTTCTATGTTTCAAAAATACCTCGATAATTTAAAGATTGCAGAACTCAATAAAATGCAATTATCCACCATTGAAGCGGCAAAAGAATCGAATGATTTGGTTTTGCTTTCTCCAACGGGATCTGGAAAAACATTGGCTTTTTTATTGCCAATCATTGAGCGATTAGATAAAAATGTAAAAGGCGTTCAAGCTTTGATTATTGTTCCTTCACGAGAATTGGGTTTGCAAATTGAACAAGTATTCAAGCAACTTGGAACTGGTTTTAAAGTGAATTGTGTGTATGGAGGACATAACACTAAAATTGAAAGAAATAATTTGACAGAACCACCCGCAGTTTTGGTGGGCACTCCTGGCAGATTAGCATATCATATAGATCATCAATATTTCAATCCAGTTACGATTATGACATTAGTATTGGATGAATTTGATAAATCATTGGAATTTGGATTCAAAGATGAAATGGCTTTTATCGTTGGGAAAATAAAACGAAACGCAAAAAAGATTCTAACATCTGCTACCGATTTACAAGATATTCCTCCTTTTACACAAGTGAAGAATCCGATTCAATTGGATTTTTTAGAACATGCATCTCCAGTTACCAATGATTTAAGTTTGAAATTTATCAAGTCACGTGACGATGATAAATTAGAAATATTATTTTCACTTCTCTGTAAATTGAAAAATGCACCATGTTTGGTTTTTTGCAATCAACGTGATTCCATTGCAAGAGTGAGTGATATGCTTACAAGAAAAAAAATGGCTCATGGAATTTTTCATGGACAAATGGAGCAAGATGAAAGAGAAAAATCGTTGATTAAATTCCGTAATGGAAGTTTTCCAACTCTCATCACAACCGATTTAGCTGCACGTGGATTAGATATTCCCGATATCGAAGCAGTCATTCATTATCAATTGCCACAAACCTTAGATGTTTTTACGCATCGTAATGGAAGAACAGCAAGGATGAATGCAGATGGTACCGCTTATCTTTTATTGACTTCTACAGAATATTTACCACCATTTATTAAAGAGAAACCAGATCAAATGGAAATGGCTGATAAAAGTTCACTTCCTGAAATGCCAAAATTCGTAACGCTTTATATTGGTGGAGGTAAGAAAGACAAGATCAACAAAGGTGATATTGCGGGTATGCTGATGCAAAAAGGAAAGCTCGAGAAATACGAAGTTGGATTGATCGAAGTGCTTGACCATTCATCATATGTGGCGGTGAGTAGAGGTAAGGTTAATAAGGTTTTAGAACTTATCAAGGGTGAAAAAGTGAAAAACAAAAAGGTGAAGATGGAAATCTCTAATTAGTTTGAAATAATTTTGCAGTAGAGATATTGTAAAATGAGTTTCAACCTGCAACCCAAACTAAAAGACGATAGGGTAGAAATTGTTCCGTTAAAGACGGAAGATTTCGAAAAGCTCTATCAAGTAGCAGCCGATCCTTTAATGTGGTTGCAACATCCCAATAAAAACAGATATAGAAAAACAGAATTTGCTACTTTCTTTGCAGGAGCAATGGAGTCGGGTGGAGCATTTTTGATTTACGATGCAAAAACACATGATATCATTGGAAGTTCTCGTTTTTATGATTGGAATGAAAAAGAAAAATCTATTGCTATCGGTTATACTTTTTTGGCGATTACTCATTGGAAAAAAGGATATAATTCAGCAGCGAAACATTTGATGATTGAACATGCTTTTCAATTTGCGGATAAGATTTTATTTCACGTGGGTTCTAAAAATAAACGTTCGCAGATTGCCATTGAAAGATTGGGCGTGGTGAAAGTGGAAGAAAAGGAAATAAAATACCATGGTGAAGAAGAGAGTCTCAATTTTATTTATGAATTGACTCCTAAGCACTGGAAAGAATATTTGGAGAAGAAGAGGGAAGAAGAAGAGAAGATTTAACCACAGAGGCGCAGAGCTCACGGAGATTTAATATTCTTCGTGCTTTCAAAATTAATTTCAATAAGATATTTTGCATTCCTCTCTGTGTTCTCTGTGCCTCTGCGGTTTATGCTATTTAAGATTTCTTTTACTTAATCGATATTATTTCATAAAAAAAAAGCCACTCGTTTCCGAGAGGCTTTGATTTTTAATTTTTAATTATTAATTAATTTTAGTATCCAAACAATTCCTCCAGTGTCAACTCTTTCACCGTTCCTAATTTTCCTAAGGCTTCCATATCCAAATCGGCTTTTTTACCAATCACACAATAAGAATATTTTCTTCCTTTGATATTTTCATTGAAGAATTTCTCCAAATCATCCAGAGACATCGTGCTCAGTTGCTCGTAAACATCTTTGCGGATATCATGATCAAA
>CAMBFX010000096.1 GCA_945865695.1 Chryseobacterium gleum
TCTACGTTTTGGTGTTACAGGTCTACCTCTTTTTTTTACTTCGGGTCTTCCACGCTTTTTAGGAGCAGTGGGTCTTCCTCTTTTTATAATTTGAGGGCGACCACGTTTTTTGGGTGCCGCTGGTCTTCCGCGTTTCGATACTTTTTTAATTTTCTTTGTAGTTGTAGTACCTTTATTTTTCTTTTCTTTTTTGATTTTAGTAGTAATGTCAACTTTTTTAGTGGTCTTATTTTTTTCTGTTTTTACACCAACTTTTTTCTTACGAGTAGTAGTTTTTTTTACTGCAACAGCAATTTTTTTCTCCTTAGTTTTTGATTTTTGATTGCTGAGCTTTGCTGATAGATTCTTTACTTTCTTAACAGGAATGATTTTATTATTTTCTGTTTTTGTTTCAATATTTATTGTATTTAACGAATCAATAACCTCACCAATCAAATTAAAAATTGAATCTATACTTCCCACACCATTTATTCCGGAATATTTATTTTGATTAAGGTAAAAATGTTTTACTGGAGAAGTTTCATTATTATAAACATCAATTCTTTTTTGAATTACAGCAGGATCTATATCGTCAGCACGACCAGAAGTTTTTCCTCTCTCTAAAAGACGAATACGTAACTCATCTTCTGGAACTTCTAATGCAATCATTTTAGTAATAGATGTGCCGTTTGTTTTTAAAAATTCATCTAAAGCGTTTGCCTGATTCGCATTTCTAGGAAAACCATCGAAAATAAATCCTTTAGCATTATTATTTTTGGCAACTTCCGATTGAAGCATGCTTATCGTTACTGAATCGGGCACTAATTGACCGTGGTCCATATAACTCTTCGCTAATTGCCCTAAATCAGTTGCTTCTTTAATATTTCTTCTAAAAATATCTCCAGTAGAAAGATGGATAAAACCATACTTAGCAATCAATTTTTCTGATTGCGTTCCTTTACCGGCACCCGGAGGGCCAAACAAAACAATATTAATCATGATTTAAGAATTTGAAATTTTATAAATGTCTTTCAGATTTCTACCTAATCCATCATAATCTAATCCATAACCAACAATAAAATCATTGGGAACAATGATGGCCGCATAATTTACGGGAATTTCTTTTTTATAAGCATCAGGTTTTAACAACATAGTGGCAACACCAATAGATCGAGGATTTCTTTGTTTTAATAAATGAACCACTTTTTCGAGTGTTGAACCTGTATCAACAATATCTTCTAAAATCATAATATCTCTATCCTCTATATCTTCTGTTAATCCGATTAACTCATCTACCGATCCTTTTGATGAAGTGCCATGATAGGAAGCGAGTTTTACAAATGAAATTTTGCAAGGTGATGTGTAGTTTTTTACCAGTTCAGCGGCATACATAAAAGAACCGTTGAGAACAACAACAAAGAGTATTTCTTTTTCAATATTATCTTCCGACATAATTGAAGCTTGCTCGTGAATAGATTCTTCAATGTCTTGGTTAGGGATGGATAATTCGAAATACTTATCGTACAGTTTAATTTTTTGCATGCGCAAATGTATAAATTATAGCTTAACAGATAGTAAAATAGTAATTAAATATGAGATAAATCAGCTATAAAATCGAGGTGTTTTATGCTACTGATTGGCTTGTTTTGAACTTTTTCAATCCGTTAACACCTCCTAGAATGGTAATTATAGCGCTGATTAGCATAATATATACGCCATATTTTACCGCTGAAATTCCATTTGAAGATTCCATGATTTTACTCAACACTGTCATTGGTAATAAAAGAGCAAAAATGGAGATAAAAATAACAATGTAATAGCTTTTCTTTCCTGTGCGGAAGGCAAATGCCAGGGTTAAAACAGAAACCAACATCCCTAATAAACCTGGGCTTACCTTTTCATTGAATCCCGTTTCTAAAGCACTTCCAGTGGGTCCCCATGGGAGAAAAATTCCTGACATATACAATAGAATTCCGATAACGATTAAAGGATTTTTCATAACTCAATTTTAATTTTGTAAAAATATACATTTCGGTCGAATAATATTCAATGAGAATTAATTATTGCTTGTATATTTGTTAAATGAGTTCTAATTACAAAACAGGCTTAAAAATAGGAATGTTGGGCGGTGGTCAATTAGGCCGCATGTTGATTCAAGAAGCAATAAATTTGAATGTAGATATTTTAGTTCTCGATCCGGATAAAGATGCACCCTGTAAAAATCTCACTTCACATTTTGTTTGTGGTAGTCTTAATGATTATCAAACAGTAATCAATTTTGCTAAAGATTTAGATATTCTCACTATCGAAATTGAGCATGTGAATATTGAAGCATTAAAATTTTTACAAGACTCAGGAGTTAAGGTTTATCCTCAACCAGAATTTTTAGAAATTATTCAAGATAAAGGAAAGCAAAAACAATTTTATAAAGAAAATAATATTCCTACGGCTCCTTTTTTCTTGGTAAATAATAGAGAAGAAATTAAAAATTATACACCACATTTTCCGTTTTTTCAAAAATTATGTAAGGGTGGATATGATGGAAAAGGAGTTTATCGTTTAGATGAAATTGCTAAAATTGAAAATGCCTTTGATGCACCATCCGTTTTAGAAAAATTAGTTCCTTTCGAAAGAGAAATTGCCGTCATTGTTTCTAGAAATTTTAGTGGAGAAACTGCTGTTTTCCCTGCAGTAGATATGGAATTTAATCCTCAAGCTAATTTAGTAGAATATTTATATTCACCTTCTTCTTTAGATAGATCAATTTTAAATAAGGCGCAAGAAATTGCACGAACAGTGATTGAAAAAGCAAAAATGGTGGGTGTTTTAGCTGTAGAAATGTTCGTTACAAAGGATGGAGAAATTTTGGTGAATGAAGTAGCGCCTCGTCCACATAATAGTGGGCACCAAACTATAGAAGGAAATGTTACTTCACAATATGCACAACATTTACGTGCCATTTGTAATTTGCCAATGGGTGATACTTCTATTCGTCATTTTTCTGCCATGGTAAATATTTTAGGCGAACCAGGATTTACTGGCGAGGCCATTTATCAAGGTTTAGATGAAGTATTAAAAACCGAAAATGTTTTTGTTCATTTATATGGAAAAAAAATAACGAAACCCTTTCGTAAAATGGGACATATCACTATTTGTGGAGACAATGAAAGTGAAGTAAAAAAAATAGCAAAAACAGTAAAAGAAAAATTAAAAGTAATATCCGAATGAATTACGAAGCATTGCGAAGTAATCACGAATACCAATAATAAAATTGTAATTATGAGTAAAAAAGCAGTAAGTAAAAAATCAGTAAGGCCATTAGTTGGCATTATCATGGGAAGTAAAAGCGATCTTCCAGTAATGAAAGAAGCTGCCTCTGCATTAGATGAATTTGGCATTGCTTATGAAATCACTATAGTTTCTGCTCATAGAACTCCTTTGAGAATGGTAGAATATGCTCAAAACGCAACAAAACGTGGATTAAAAGTTATTATTGCTGGTGCTGGTGGAGCTGCCCATCTTCCTGGAATGACGGCTTCGTTAACAACCTTGCCAGTGATAGGTGTACCTGTTAAATCATCTAATTCAATTGATGGTTGGGATTCTGTTTTATCCATTCTTCAAATGCCATCGGGTGTTCCAGTCGCAACTGTTGCTTTAGATGGAGCAAGAAATGCAGGAATTTTAGCCGCCCAAATCATTGGAACAAATGATGCAGCTGTTTCTAAAAAAATGATTGCTTTCAAAAAAGATTTAGAAAGTAAAGTGATGAAAATGGTCAATGAAATAAAATAACAGTAAATATTCTGATATTTTAAACGATAAAATAATTGATTTTAAATAGCCCAATCATTTCCTTTTTTCAAAAGCGAAAGGGTTTTTTCTTCCTCACTCCCTTTTTCAGGAATGAAATTGTAAATCCAAGAGGCATTTTCAGGTAAGCTCATCAAGATAGATTCAATTCGCCCGTTCGTTTGTAATCCGAATTTAGTTCCTCTATCATACACTAAATTAAATTCCACATATCGTCCTCTACGCAACATCTGCCATTGTTTGTTTTTCTCATTAAATGGAATATTTCTTGTGGCTTCTGCTTGCTCACTATAAGCTTTCACAAAGGTTTCTCCAACGGCTGCAACGAATTCAAAAATGGAAGATTTATCGTGTTTATCGTTTGCTTTTAATTTATCAAAGAAAATTCCTCCAATGCCTCTGGTTTCTTTTCGGTGATCAATGAAAAAATAATCATCTGCCCATTTTTTGAAATCGGGATAATAATTTGAATCAAATTGATCACAGGTGTTTTTTAACTGAAGATGGAATTTTTTTGCCAATTCCTCATTTACATAATGAGGAGTAAGATCAATTCCTCCTCCGAACCAATAAATTCCATTATCCGTTTCGAAATAACGAATATTCATATGTATAATAGGAACCATTGGAGAATTGGGATGCAAAACAATCGAAACTCCCGAGGCGAAAAATGTTTTTGCTTCTGATCCAATTTCTCTTTTTAAAAACGCAGGACATTCTCCCTCTACAGCCGAAAAATTAACGCCCCCTTTTTCTAATAAATTTCCATGCGTAATTACTCTTGAACGTCCGCCGCCACCTTCAGGTCTTGTCCAATTATCTTCAACGAATTTTGATTTTCCGTCTAGTTTTTCTAACCCTAAACAGATCGAATCTTGAATCTCTAAAAAGCGTTTGGCAATAATTTCTTTAGAAGGCACGATTAATTTCGTTTGATGAGTTTATAATCTTCGTATTCGAGGATGTAAACATTCGTATTTAAAAATCCACTTCCTTCTGAAACTTGTTTGAATCGGAATCCAGTTCCAATCAAATCTACATCATAATTTTCTAAATAATTAATGAAGTTTTTTCCATTCTCTAAATATCCAGCCATAAAGAAATAACTGATATCAAATCCCATCATGGCATAACGATCTGGATCTGTTTTGTATTTATTTCTGAATCCTTTGATAAAATTAATTTTTGTTAAGCTATCTTCAAAATTTACATAAGTAGGAGAGGGAACATGTACATTGAACTTCACTTTATAATTAATATCAATTTGATCCATTTTAATCCATTCATCTGTTCCAAAAATAGTGAATTGAAAATCTTTTCCGTTCCATTGATTCGTTAAATTATTCAAATTACTTAATAAAGAACTTATATAAACGATATCATTTGAGGGAACGATTAAAATATTATTATTTCCTTTTGAAATATGGTTTACTAAATTTTTGGTAGAAGCAGATTCCATTTTAATATATTTTACCGAATCTGCATTTAATCCATTTTCTTTTAATTTTTTGTTTAAGGATTTTTTATAAGCTTCAACGGCAGCATCATCTTTTTTATCTTTTCCATCAAGGACAAATATTTTTTTATCACCGTAGTTTTTTACCACATAATCACTCGTTTCATCAATAATCACCGATAAAGATGTGGTCGCCTTACTCACATATGGGTTGTTGAACATGATTTTATTAGAATAACTAAAAGGACATACCAATGGAATATTATAAGCTTTTGCCGCTTTAGCAACTATTTCTACATGATCTGTTGGACCAATTATTAAATCCAATGTTGCAAAATCTGCGCCTTTTATTAATGTAGAAATTCGAGAGGTGTCATTCCAAGTATCATAAACCTGTAAATTGACAGAGAGCCCTGCGCCTTTCAATGAATCTAAAGCAAATTTCACTCCTTGATAAAAATCTAATGATTGCCGAGTTGGCTCGAATAAATAAACCAATTGATCAGAGGTGGAACTTTTATTTTCTAATAAATTTTGATTCTTCTCAAAGAAAAAGGGAAGGAATAAACCTACATTGTATTTTTCTTTTTTCTCACCACCAACGATAGCGGATGTTTCTATTTTAGCAAGTGCAACTGAATCTTTTTCTTGATTGGATGCCTTAATAGTGTTCTCTAATTTTTTTGCAAGTTCTGGTGAGATAAGTAATTTTAATGTATCACCTGTTCGCAATCCTTGAGGCAAACCTTTATTTAATAATTTAATAGAATCTTCACTTATTTTGAATTTCCTGGTTAGATTATAAAACGTTTCTCCACCTGAAACGATGTGCTTGTAGTCAACTTTCGTAGGTGTAATGATAGTGGTGTTGTTTACAGTATTTACAACTACTTTCTTTTTGATTTTTAAAATTTGTCCTTCTTTAATGGATTTATCTGAACCAGGATTTAAATTGTAAATATCAGAAATCGATACTCCATATTTTCTAGCAATTACACTAACTGTTTCTCCTTTAACTACAGTATGTGTTTCAAATTCGGGATCTCTTTGGATGACTTCACCAACAGTGGTATTGTTAACAGTTATATTCGGTTTATTGGAAGTGGTAACCGTATTTTTAGTTGGAATTTTGATTTTATCGCCAATAGTTAATACAGCACTTTTACCTGGATTGGTCGTGGTAATTTCATCAATGGTTACTTTATACATTTTTGATAAACCATATAAAGTTGTACCGCTTTCTACAGTATGAATATAATATTCTTTTCCTTCTATAATTTCTTTCGGAGATTTATCGGGTTGTGCGAAAACCATTACCGAAGTAATCAAGAGAATTATAATTGTTATATATTTTTTTATACTCATTTTTTTCATTTTATGATACGCGATGCATCGCGACTTTATGTGAATCATCTAAATTCGAAATCCGAAATTTCGAAATCCGAAATTCTTTTTTACTCCCATTCAATAGTTGCTGGTGGTTTGGAGCTAATATCATAAACAACTCTATTTACACCTTTCACTTTATTGATAATTTCATTCGAAACTTTAGCTAAAAATTCATAAGGTAAATGACACCAGTCGGCCGTCATCCCATCTGTAGAAGAAACTGCTCTTAAGGCAACCACTTTTTCATAAGTTCTCTCGTCTCCCATCACACCTACAGATTGTATAGGAAGAAGAATAGCTCCCGCTTGCCAAACTTCATTGTATAAATTATGTTTTTTCAAGTTTGAGATATAAATATAATCCACCTCTTGCAAAATGCGTACCTTTTCTGGAGTGATGTCTCCCAAAATTCGAATTCCCAATCCTGGGCCAGGAAAAGGATGGCGATTAAGAATTTCAGGGTCAATATCTAAAGCCCTACCTACTCTTCTAACTTCATCTTTGAAAAGTGAACGTAAAGGTTCAACAATTTTCAATTTCATATAGTCGGGAAGTCCGCCTACATTATGATGTGATTTAATAGTTGCCGAAGGGCCTTTTACCGAAACAGATTCGATTACATCAGGATAAATGGTTCCTTGTCCGAGCCAAGCAGCATCTTTATCAATTTTTGATTCTGCATCGAATACATCTATAAAAACTTTTCCGATGGCTTTTCTTTTTTCTTCTGGATCTGTTAATCCTTTTAATGCTGAATAAAATAATTCTTTTGCATCAACCCCTTTTATATTTAATCCCATGTGTTGATAGCTTTCGAGAACTTCGTCAAATTCATTTTTACGGAGTAAACCATTATCCACAAAAATGCAATGTAAATTTTTACCAATAGCATGATGCAATAAAACCGCAGCAACAGATGAATCCACGCCTCCCGACAATCCCATTATAACTTTTTCATTGCCAATTTGTTTTTTTAACTCGGCAACTGTAGTTTCAATGAATGAATCGGGTGTCCAATCTTGTTTGCAACCACAAATATCTACGATAAAATTAGAAAGCAATTTCATTCCTTCGCTGGAATGATAAACTTCAGGATGAAATTGTATAGCAAAAGTAGGTTCATTTCCGAATTGGTAACCTGCAAATTCAACATCATGCGTCCCAGCTATTTTTTTGCATCCAGAAGGTAAAGATGTTATTGTATCCCCATGACTCATCCAAACTTGAGAACCATTAGTTAAATTTTTGGTTAATGGAGATTGATTATCTACAAATGATAAATGAGCGCGACCATATTCCCGAATTCTTGAACGTTCAACTTTTCCACCTGCAGATTGAGCTAGAAATTGTGCACCATAACAAACCGCTAAAACAGGAACTTTTCCTCTGAATGAAGTTAAATCTGGAATAGGATGTCCTTCATCATGAACGGAGAATGGACTCCCAGAAAGAATTACTCCTTTCAATGAATTATTAGTGGCGGGAATTTTATTATACGGATGAATTTCACAGTAAACATTTAGTTCACGCACACGTCTTGCTATCAATTGTGTGTATTGTGATCCGAAATCGAGGATAAGAATCATTTCTTGCATGATGCAAAGATAAAAGAAAGAGGCTCTTCTTAGAGGTGATTTGTCAACAAAATAGGGTAGGGATTAACAGTTTTTTGGAAAAAAGTGAGTTAGCGAATAAGTAAATGAGCCAATGAGTGAATATGTCAAATTATGAATAAAGTTAAGTATAGTTGAAATCAAAAATGAATTATATCCAAAACGCAATGATTGTATTTTTTTTCTAATTGGCTAATTCGCTCATTTACTTATTGGCTTCTTCTACAAATCGCCAAAATCCATCACGCAAGTGTAATCCCATTTTTTATGTTCTCGAATAGCAACCCCCACTGATTTCATTGCTTTTTCGAGAATATTTTCACGATGCCCTTTATCAGAAACTCCTTCATCTATCATCAAACTCATTACAATATCTATGGCTTTATCGCTTCCATAATCACAGTTTTCGGCCGTTTCACCATATCGCGGAGCATGTTTTTTAAATCGGGTAGTCACATTTTGATGTCCAATTGTTCCTTTTTTACCTGAGTCTTCTGCGTGTGTTTTTGCAACTTCATACAAATCTTTTTGTGGAGAAAGGATATCCACTTTTTTCATTTTTTTTAAAGTAGCAAAAAGTGAATTAACATAAGATGTTTTGGGCATTTCTAAAGAATCAACATATTGCTTAACATAAGTTTCTCCAAATAATTTTGGATTTAATCTAGCTAAATTACAGAGGTAAATTACTTCTTTTTCTTCGAAAGTCAAGTAATCCACATCTTTTGCTGAATTCGCTTTTTCTTTAGTGGATTTATCCCATTTTGAAAATGGATATACTTCTTTTTCCTCTTGAATAGAAAAGAAATTAGCAAATATTAAAAACCCTATTAATAATCCATTTAACATTTAATTCAGTTCCGCCCTTTTTAGTTTGAATTCAGACGTTGTATGGAATACGATATCCGTATAATTTTGTTCGGCCATTTTCAATAAATAAGGCGATTCTGCCAAATAAACGATGTTTTCATCTTTATCATAAGCAATATTACTAGCCTTCACCTTTATGAAATCTGACATTTGTTGTTTGTTATCCGATGTTATCCAACAAGCCTTAAACATATTCACTGGCAAAAACGATGCCGAAGCGGTATATTCATGTTTCAAACGATATTGAATTACTTCGAATTGAAGTTCTCCAACTGTACCAACAATTTTTCTATTTCCGGGTTGTTGAATAAATAATTGAGCAACTCCTTCTTCCGTTAATTGTTGAATACCTTTTTCAAGCTGCTTGGTTTTCATTGGATCGTTATTCTCTAATGCACGAAAAATTTCGGGCGAGAAACTAGGAATTCCTTGATAAAGCATTTGCTCACCTTCGGTTAATGTATCCCCAATTTTAAAATTTCCCGTATCATATAATCCAACCACATCACCAGCGTAAGCCTCATCAATTACATTTTTTTCGGAAGCCATAAAGGAAGTTGGATTAGCAAAACGCACTTCCTTATCTAATCTCACATGATGATAAAATTTATTTCGCTCAAATTTTCCAGAAACAATTCTAAAAAAAGCAATTCTATCTCTGTGTTTAGGATCTAAATTGGCATGAATTTTAAAAACAAATCCACTTAATTTTGTTTCATCTGGATGAACTAAACGCAAATTGGTCTCTCTTCCTTGAGGAGAAGGAGAAATGCGGATAAATGCATCCAATAATTCTTGTACTCCAAAATTATTTAAAGCACTTCCAAAAAATACTGGAGCAATTTCTCCTGCTAAATAACGATTACGATCAAATTCATCATAAACTCCTTCAATTAAATCAATATCGTTTCTTAATTGAGTTGCGCCACGATCACCGACTATTTCATTGAGAGATTCATCTTTTAAATCATTGATGGCAACCATTTCTTTGGCAATTTGAGTCTTATTTGCTTCAAAAAGATTTAAGCTTTTTTCATAAATATTATAAACACCTTTAAACGTTCCTCCTATACCAATTGGCCAGCTCAAAGGGCGTACTCTAATGCTTAGTTTTTCTTCTAATTCATCTAATAAGTCAAAAGGGTCACGACCTTCACGATCCATTTTATTAATAAAAATAATTACGGGTGTATTTCTCATTCTGCAAACACTCATCAATTTAGCTGTTTGTTCTTCCACACCATTCGCACAGTCAATCACCAAAATAACTGAATCTACAGCAGTGAGTGTTCGATAAGTATCTTCAGCAAAATCTTTATGACCAGGAGTATCAAGAAGGTTAATTTGTAATCCTTTATACCCAAACGCCATTACCGAAGTGGCAACAGAAATTCCCCTTTGCTTTTCAATTTCCATGAAATCGGAAGTAGCTGTTTTTCTAATCTTATTTGACTTAACAGCTCCAGCCGTTTGAATGGCTCCTCCAAATAGTAGCAATTTCTCAGTGAGGGTGGTTTTACCAGCATCGGGATGTGAAATGATAGCAAATGTTCTTCGTTTATTTAATTCTTCAGTAAGTTCCATGGTGCGAAATTAGTAGAAATTTACCGTTTATTTGAATGAAATAATCAAATACCTCTGATATTTAAGTAAGTAAAAAAAATATCTAATACTGATATTTTTCTTTCCATTTTCAAACTCTTTATTACTTTTGCAGCGGAGAGCTGGCAGAGTGGTCGATCGCGGTAGTCTTGAAAACTATTGACTGTAACAGGTCCGGGGGTTCGAATCCCTCGCTCTCCGCTCGATTAATGCCCTACTTGTTGAAGTAGGGCATTTTTCATTTAATGTGCGTTCATTTATATAAATCTACCGTTTGATTAGTTTAACATCTTGAAATAGGTAGCTTCTTTAATTTTGTCGTATTTTTATAACTCGTCAAATTCATATTTATGAGATATTTTAAAATTTCATTTATTTTATTTCTTTCAGGAATTGGTTTTTGTTTCAATGGAAACGCACAAAACGTTCAAGCCAATCTTGATTTTAAGCAATTTTTTAACGCAACAACGGGTACTTATTTAGAAGTTTATGTGAAAGTAAATTTGACTTCTGTTACATTGAAAAATCCTTCGGAAGGAAAATGGCAGTCGGAAGTTGAAATCACACAAATCATTAAAAAAGGCGATAGTATCGTTGATTTTAAAAAGAAAAACTTGGCAAGTCCGATAATGTCGGATTCTATGTTAACCGATTTTACCGATCAACAACGTTATATTCTAATGCCAGGCGAATATGATTTGGAAATTATCATAAAGGATAATTACAAGGAAAATGATCAGCCCGTTTCGTTAACTGAGAAATTAGTAATTACTGATTTTTCTGGAATAGCTTCTTTTTCTGATATAGAATTATTAGAAGGATACATTAAAGCGGAAAAAACTTCTGAATTAACTAAATCAGGTTATGACCTTTACCCTTACGTTTCTGCTTATTATCCTTATGGGTATGATAAAATTGCGTTTTACACAGAAATTTATCATTTAGGAAAAGAAATAACAGAAGGAGAAAAATTTCTTTTGGTTCAATACATCGAAAGTTTTGAAAATGGAACTCAGTTCAGTATTTTTAGTAAGATGACCAAAATGGAATCAGCAACCGTTATTCCAATTTTATCTGCTATGGATATAGCGACTCTAAAAACAGGGAACTATAATTTTGTTTTGGAAGCAAGAAATAAAACCAATGATGTTATTTTAAGAAAGAAAATATTTTTTCAGCGTAATAATCCATTAGCAAACCTTAGTGAAGATGAATTAACAAAAGTTGTTATTTCATCCACCTTTGTAGAGAAATATACCAATATGGATTCTTTAAGTGAGTATATCGCTTGTTTGCGCCCGATATGTGAAGAACTAGAAAGAACGATGGTAGATAAACAAGCAATAAGTACAGATACGTTAACTAAACAGCAATTTTTCTTTACGTTTTGGTTGAATAAAAATAGTATAAATCCAGAGCAAGAATGGTTGAATTATAAAAAGCAGGTGAATTTTGTCAATAGTATTTTTGGAACCCCTGTTAAACGAGGTTACGAAACAGATAGAGGAAGAGTGTATTTGCAATATGGGGCACCAGATCAAATTACAGATCGCCCAACCGAACCAAGTTCATATCCTTACCAAATTTGGCAATACTATAAAGTTGGAAAATTTAATAATAAGAAATTCATTTTTTATCTCCCCGATTTAGTGACCAATGATTATCAAGTTTTGCATTCGGACGTGCCAGGTGAAATGAAAAATTTTAGATGGGAGACCATGCTCAATCAACGTAACACTCCCAACGGAGATGTGGATTCTCCAGGTAATGGAAATTTCAATCATTTTGGAAGTAGAAGCGGAGAGTTTTACCAAAACCCAAGATAAAATTCTATATTTATCGGGTGAAAACAGCTGTAGTCATTCTTAATTTTAACGGTAAAAAATTTCT
>CAMBFX010000097.1 GCA_945865695.1 Chryseobacterium gleum
CCATGTTCATCATCAGATTCTGTGAATGTAATTATAGACGGTAGTAATCCTGATTGCGGAATTGTTCCTTCCTACAATGCATTTAGCCCAGACAATGATGGAGTAAATGATACTTGGATTATTGATGCGATTATTGCACATCCAGATAACATTGTAACTATTTATAATCGTTGGGGAGATAAATTAGTTTCTTTTGATGATTATGATAATGTGAATGTAGTTTGGGATGGAAAATACAAAGGGGAAATTTTACCGTCAGGAACTTATTTCTATGTAGTAGAATATTTAGATATACAAATGCAAGTGAGTGGTTGGTTACAATTAACTCGATAAAATATATATTATGAAAAGAAAATTAATATATCTGTTTTTAGGGTTAATTTCATTCACAGAATGTTTTTCCCAGCAAGATGCATTGTATAGCCAATACATGTTTAATCCATTTATGATTAATCCTGCTTATGCTGGCTCTAGAGATGCAACCAGTGCAGTATTATTGTTTCGTGAACAATGGCTAGGAATTGATGGTGCTCCTTCCACACAAACTTTTAGTATGCATTCACCGTTTGCGAAAAACAATATGGCTTTGGGATTGAATATTTCTAATGATAGAATTGGTCCTACTAGAAATACGGGTGGATTTTTGACTTATGCATATCACCTAAAATTATCCCAAGGGAAATTGGCGTTTGCTTTGCGTGGAGGGATTTACAATTCTCGTCTCGACCAAAGCTTATTAAATTACCAAGATCAAACCGATCATTTTATTGGAGCTTCCACTACCAATGCAATTTCACCAAGTTTTGATTTTGGAACTTATTACTACACCAATAAATTTTATTTAGGATTTTCGGCAACACATTTGACACAGAATAAATTTTTGTATGAAGGATTGCCAGAAGGCTCGAACTTTTTATTGAAACGACATTATATGGTTGCAACTGGTTATGCTTGGGAATTGTCGCAAAATGTGGTTTTTAAACCATCGGTTTTAGTAAAGTATGTGGAGAATGCACCATTGAACATTGATGTAAATGCAAGTGTTTTATTAAAGAAAGTATTTTGGGTAGGGCTATCCTATAGAAGTGCAGGATCATTGGTTTTCATCACTGAATTTAATATTGCTCAATTTCTTCGTGTTGGATATTCTTATGATTTAGTAACTTCTAATTTGAAAAGATTTAGTGGTGCCACTCATGAATTATTTGTTGGATTTGATTTTAATTTACGAAAAGTGAAATCAATTTCTCCAAGATATCTTTGATTTAAAAATTAGTATAATAATACAAAAACGGTAACAGATGTTTTTAAAGTATAGTTTGATTTTGGGATTTCTAATTTCCTCATTCATTTCTCATGGACAGGAAAGCGTGAAAGCCAAAGTAAATAAGAAAATTGATATAACTTATGTCATTAAAAAGATTTCGGTCATTAATTCGGAGAATGCCGAATTCTGTCCTTCTTTAAATAATGATCAGTTAATTTTTGTTTCCGATCGAAATTTTGATTTAGTAAATATTGGTGAAAATAGTTGGAAGAAAAAGAAATATGTAAATCTCTATACTTCTTCTATTACTATTCCTGCACAAGATTCTATTATTTTTTCGAAACCTGTTATGATGAATGACCAGTTCCATTCAATTAATCATATTGGACCTGTTTGTTTTTCTATTGATGGAAAAGAAGCTTTTTTATCACAAGATGAAAAAGAATTTGGACATATAAACAAACCTCATTTGTATGTCATAAAAAATGAAAACGGAAAATGGTCAGAAAAAAAGATTTTGCCTTTTGTAAAAGACGATTATATTTATTCTCACCCAACATTAAGCGATGATGGACAAACTTTATATTTTGTTTCTGATTTGCCAGGTGGTTTAGGAGGGAAAGATATTTTTTATTCTAAACGAAATGGGGATACTTGGACCGATCCAGTTGCATTAGGTGCAGAAGTTAATACAAATGTGGATGAACTTTTTCCTTATTTCAAAAATAATGTTTTGTATTTTTCAACCAATGGTAGACAAACACAAGGCGGACTTGATTTGTTTAAGGCAGAAGTAACCTCTTCTGGCAAATGGAAGGAAGCGGTTAATTTAGGCCCAACCATAAATTCATCTGATGATGATTTTGGATTTATTTTGAATAAAGAACAGCAAGCTGGATTTTTTACTTCTAATCGTGAAGGTGGTATAGGTGATGATGATATTTATTATTTCAAAGTGATTGAAACGGTAGCCATGATTTCTCAAGATATTGAAGGAAAATTTGCTTATAAGAAATTGAATGGAGGAATTCCTGAAGGAATGGAAGTAATGCTTTACGATGAAAATGGAGAATTTATAGTTAAATCGGTTACAGATAAGGATGGATATTTCCGATTTCAGAATTTGCCATTAGACAAAGATTTTACAATTCGAACGGCAGAGAATGGAATTACACTTTTATTAACCATTTTAGATAGCAATGGTGAGTCGACAGCCTTTTTATTGAGTGATAAAACAGGATCGTTTATTTATAAAAAATTGAGCTCGGATTATACTGGTACACTTTCTTTAATGCAAGTAGAGGATTCTGAAATGGGTAAATCAGGAAAAATTTCTGGACAATTTGTGTATGAGAAATTAGCTATGGGTGATGCTTTTGGTTTAAATGTTTACCTAGTAGATGACCAAGGAAATATTATTCAAAAAACATTAACCGATATCAAAGGAAATTTTGAATTCAGAAATTTACCAACCGGATCCAACTATATTATTAAAACAGATAAAAATAATGATGAAACTATTTTATTCATTTTTAATAAAGAAAACGAAGCAGTGGCTCAAATGAGAATGGATGAAAATGGCCAATTTATTTATAGAAAATTAAATCCTAATTATGCGAATATTTCATTGATGGAAGCAAATGATTCAGAAATGTTGGCTCCCAAATCAAATAATATTGAAGGTAATTTTAATTATAAAAGTTTAAAAGGTTCACCTGCGGATATGCAATTTCAAATTTTCAATGATAAAAACGAAATTGTTTATAAAGGAGTGACGGATAAGAAGGGCGGTTTTTTTGTAACTGGATTACCTATTTCTGAAGCTTATTTGTTTAGAATTCCTACCGAAGACCTCAATTTTTCAAAAGACATGGAATTGGTTTTAACTTCACGAACGAATGTAAAAATTGCAACCTTGATTAAAGATGAAAATGGAAATTTTGTTTACAAACCATTAAAAGCAGGTGAAACCTCATTATCTACAATAAATAACTCTGATTTTACTCTTGCCACTAAGGGAATCACGATTTATTTCGATTATAATATTTCGGAATTAAATGTTGAAAATAAAAAGGTTTTAAATGAGTTGATAGAAAAAATGAACAATGATATTCAATTGAAATTATCCATTAGCACACATGCCGATGCTCGTGCAGAAGAATGGTACAATGATGCGTTGAGTAAAAAGCGACTTAATTCCATTAAAAAATACATGTCAGAAAATAGCGTTTCTTCTGCTAAGATTACGGGTAACAGTTATGGCGAAAAGCAATTGATTAATAAATGTAATGATGAGGTAGAATGTTCAGACGAAGAACACAGACTTAATCGCAGAGCAGAATTATCTCTTTCGAAATAATTATCTAAGGGCTGTTTTATTGAAAATCAAATAACCAAAATTGAATAGAAAATAGAAAGGTTGGTCTTGATTATGATAATAATTTAAACTTAAACTAACAGGCCCAACTGGTGAATGATAAATAGCGGAAAGCGAACCGATATAAAATTGCTTTTTAAAATATTCAGAAAATACCGCTTGATTAAATTCGTTGGATTGAATACTCAAGACTGGTTGAAAAATATAACCTTCGGTTCGAATATCAAAATTCTTTTTGAAATTAAAAATCATTTGCAACCCTCCAGATACATATTGAAATGCTCTAAAATCAGGTAAAAAAATACTTTTTAAGTGAGGAACTGGAGTATAGGCAGGTGCTGATAAAACCGTTCCAATATAGTTAGAATATAAATCTTGGAAGGAGAACACTGCTTCTGTATGAAAGCCAAATTTAAAATTTCCTTTTCTTTTGAAATAATTTTGATACTCTAATTTTAAAACTGGGAAAGAATGAAAGTTTTCATTGGTATCACGAAGTAGTGAAGTAGAACCTGGAATAGAAATTTCGAGTGTGTAATTGTATTTTGCACCGAGGTAAAGATAGGTGCCTTCACTGGCAAATTGTTTTCGGTTTAATGTGCTTCGTTCAAAATAAAATCCTCCCGAAGAAGCAAATACTTGAGTTACGTCAGAAGTATCTATGGAGAGAAAATTTTCTACTTGATAATATTTGTCTGTTAAATCAGCATAACGTCCGAAGATAATTAGTCTACTTCTGTTTTTAATAGGGAAACCTAAACTACCCGAAAGGTATTGTTCTTCTTGAATTATATAAGACGGTTTAATATCTTCAAAAAACGTAGCGAAACTTCTATAAAAATCCCAACGGTGTAAAACAAATTCTGATTCTACATAAAAAGGTAATCGTGATGCAGGTTCAAATCTTGCCGCAATTCTCCCAGAAGAATATAGTTTACCAAAAGAAGAGGATGCAGAAATAGTCCAGGCAGATTTCCTTAAAATATGATAATTTAAACCAATGAATCCTGAATTGATAGGTTGCGAGGAGAAATTCCCTCCAAAATAAGCTTCAAACTCTTTATGTTTTTTTATTTCAAGATTTAAATCGAATGATTTTGTAATGGGATTGTAGTGGGAGTGAGGATAGATAAATGCAATTCGTTCATCATTGTATATGCGAAAATATTTTGGTTTTAATTCCGACATAGAAATGGAACTATCTTTTTTATCGATAATTGTTTTTTGCACAAATTTACTTTGTCGAGCATTTAAACCTGTTATGGTTATATTGGTGAATTCTACAGTTGGAAATCGACTTGTAAATACTTTTCTTTTTTTCTGAATTTCTTCTTTAGTTGATTTTCTGGTTACAATTTTACGAATAGAATCCATGTTAGCGATAGTGATTTCATATCCAGCTTGAATCGCTTTTTTAGTTTCACCAAAATCAAATGTCGAAATATCTGGATCAGGATAGAGTATTATTCCATTTTCACATTTTAAATTATAATCTTGTTGAACAACAATCATATTTAATAATTGTGAGCGTAAATCATCCCCTTTAGGAGCCTTTACGTTTCCCGAAACATTGCTTCCAATGATGATGTCGGGAAGAAAATGATCATACATAATATCGGCAGGGAAATTATTATACAAACCACCATCAAATAATAATTTACCATCTACACGAATGGGTTTGAAATAAAAGGGATAAGTCATAGAAACGCGAATGGCTTCATTCAAATTTCCACTTTTGAAAATCACCGATTTTTTTTCTACAATATCGGAAGCAACACAACGAAACGGCACAAATAAACTGTCGAAATTGTAATTTGCGTAGGCAGAAACCGCAGCTAATCCAGCCATCATTTCAAAATCCATTAATGTTGGACTAACTAAATTAGTAGGTAGAGTGGTTTGTTTTAGAGAATCTGGAGAAAAACGCAATCTAACCCAAGACGGATCTAGCATCGGTTCTTTGAAGTAGTAAATAAATTTATCTTCAATTTTTCCTTGTGCCATGTACAGGAATTTATCGGATAAAACCAAGGCCTCTATTTCTTCGGGTGAATATCCTGCAGCATATAAACCGCCTACCATGGCTCCCGCTGAGGTTCCTGTAATATAATCAATGGGAATTCCATTTTCTTCTAAAGCTTTCAAAACACCAATATGTGCAAGGCCTGTAGCTCCGCCTCCACTTAGCACTAAACCAATTCGCTGACTTATTCCTGTTGAAGAAAAGCTTAGAATAAATAAGGTTAATAGCTGTAGTTTTAGAATACGCATCAATCAAAAATACGAAGTCCTTATACGATTATTGTTCGGTAGATAGATTAGTTGTGAACGTTGCATGGTGAAATTGACTATTTTTGTATTTCAAGCCAATGAAAACCTTTTTATCCATACTAAAGATTTTATTTCTTAGCGTATTATTAGCGGTAAATGTTGTTGGGTTTCATTATTATTTTCAACCTGCTAAAATTGAAAATCTAAAGTACATCCCAACCGATTCTAAATTCGTTTTTTCTATTAATTTGAAATCTATTTCTGGAAAATTGCTGAACGAATTTTTATTTCATTCAGATGATTTTGAAAAACAAATTTTAACCAATGAGGAGAAGCAACTAGTTTTAGAAAATTCTACCTATGGAATTGATCCTTTCGGTTGGGTAAGTTTTTTCTCTTTTCCATTTGAATCAAGAATGATTAATGGGATTTCGTTAAATTTAGAGAGTGCTAATGCTTTTATAAATAATGTGGAAAAATCAAGTATAGATTCATGGAAGGTGGATGATATTATCATTTATAAGAATGAAAAAAGTACTATATTTTTATTTGATAAAGTAGCCGTAATTCTTTTAGAACCGATGGAAGAAGAATTAGCAGTTAATATTGGAATCAAGTATTTACAAAATCAAGAAAATGAATTCACGTCTATTAATAAAAATGATTTTTTTGTATCGATAAGTAAAAGTATTTTTGAGAAAAGCACTTTCAAGAATTTTTTCAGATTAGTTCCTGATTTTGCCGAAGGATTATACTTGGAAGGAGACTTTGAAAAAGGATTGATTTCTATGAATGGTTTTGTGAAGTTTAAAAAAGGCACCATCAAAGATGGGATATTAAAATTTGAAGTTCATAAAATTGAAAAGGAGGAGATGTTAAACCCATTTTTATTTCATGTAGAAGGCGAGAATATTTCAAAAATTATTCAACAATATTTCACAGGATTATTTTCTGCTGAAAAAGATTCTACTGGTTTAATAAAAGAAATTTTGAACGGAAAATATACTAATTTGACCTATTCAATCAAAAAATTTGGAATTTCAACAAATATTTTGAGCAAACAAGGCTTGATGCCCGAATATGAAAGTAGATTCGATATTAGCAATGATCAAAGTCATGATTTAAGTAATTTATCTTTGAATCCTTCACTGATAAATTCTGCTTTTCAAAATCCAAATAAAATTGTAGCCACTGTTTCTGGAAACACTCAAGTTAAAAATACTTTTGCCTATTTATATTTTCACCCGAAAAAATTTATTCAAGAAGCGGATATAAATTTTATTGTAAAAAATTTTATTGATCCATTAATTGTATTCAAAGAAATTATTTTGAATGCAGAAAAGTTTGAAAATAATAATATGTATTTTAAAGGTGAAACTACTTTTTTTGATAAGGAATCACATTCATTGATACAACTCCGTTTACTATTCAAGAATTTAACTTCTTTGATTTAATTCTTCCCTTAATTGTTGAAAGTAAATATTTGCCTTCGTCATTCTCGAACCATACCAAGAAAACATTTCACCATCCACCAATTTAATTTTTTCTTCAGCTATAAAATTTTTATAATATTCTATATGATTATTTTGAAAGGGAAAAGGTTCTGAAGATAGAAATAGGAAATCAGGATTTAAATCATGAATCATTTCGCCTGTTATTTCTGGATATCGATTTTCTTTTATGCAATTTTCAAATCCAGCATTTTTCAACATGTCGTTAATAAATGTATTTTTGCCAACAGCAAAACAGGGTTCATGCCAAATTAAATAAATTACTTTTTTGATTGGCTGAAATTTTATTGGAGAAATATTAATTTTTGAAATTATTTTTTTAGATTCTATTTCTTTATTGGTAATTTTTCCTAGTTCATTAATCAAGTAAATTGCTTCAAAAATGGTATTCACGTCACTCATCCAAATTGGATAATGTTTCATCAATTCATCTATATCATCTTTAGTGTTTTCCTCTTTATTTCCGATAATTAAATCAGGCTTTAAACTTTCTATGATTGAATGATTAATATTTTTAGTTCCTCCAATTCTTGTTTTGTTTTGAAACATTTCCTGTGGATGAATACAGAATTTAGTAATTCCTATCAATTCGTTTTGTAGGCCTAAATCCCAAATTAATTCGGAGATGGACGGCACCAACGAAATAATACGTTTCGGAAATTCATTCCAATTAATTTCGCGTCCTAACTGGTCTCGAGAAGTAATCATTTTATTTAATTTTCTTCAAAGTATGATTTCCATTTTGATGCAATATCATTCCTGTAGCTTTGCCTTTTTTATCTGTTTCAAAAGAAATGCTAACTGGATAATCATTCATGAAAAAGTCTTTTTCTGTTTCGGCAAGCATTGAAAATTTTGGTTGACCAGTGGCTTGAAGGACTAAATTTCCTCCTTCAACCGTAATAAGAATGGTAAAACCTTTTTCTAATTCGTATTCTCCAGTATATTTTTTAAGTGTTTTTTCATCCACAGATATCGATTTTTTTACTCCCGGAATCTCATACTTTTCTCCAAATAAAATAGCAGCAAGATCCATATTAATTAAAGAAGCCCCATTATAATCAGTATTTCCTAATGTAATAATACAAATATCATCATCAATTAATCTCGCAATATGCGTGCTAAAACCATGAATTCCTCCACTATGATGAATCACTTGATGTCCGAAAAATTTTGAATTCATCCATCCATATCCAAATCCATTTTTATAATTCACAAACATCGTATCTCTCCACTTTTTAGGCAGTAAAAAATCAGTGTATAATGAACGATCCCATAAATACATATCCTCAACAGTGCTATAAAGTCCACCTGCAGCATAAGCCACACTAATATCTAAATAATCCGCATGAACTAATTTATCGCCATCTTTAGAGTAACCTTCTGCTTCATTTTCTATAATTGTTTTATTCGATTCATAGCCCGAATTAAACATTCCTAGTTTGTCAAAAATATTTTTCTTAATGAATTCTCCATAATTCAAACCACTAATTTCTTCAATGATTCCTCCTAAAATGCAATAAGCCGAATTATTATATATTTGGTCGGCATCGGGTTGAAATTCCAAATCATTACTACAGAATTTTAGAATAAAATCTTTGGCATTGTAAGGGTCACGACTATCATCAATAAAAAATCCGGGAAGTTCTGTATAACCAGGAATTCCTGATGTATGAATTAATAAATGATGAATGGTAATTTTTTCACCAACATCTTTTCTGTAGTATGGAAGGTAATCTGAAATTTTCCCATCTAATTTTATTTTTCCTTCATTTACTAATAACATAATTGCCATAGAAGTAAATTGTTTGGTAACAGAAGCTAAAAGAAATTTGGTTTCGGGAGTATTGTTTACTTTATGTTCGGAATTAGCATATCCGAATCCTTTTTTATAAATGATATTATCTTTTTTAGCTATTAAAACACTGCCGGAAAAACCTTTTATATTTACATGAGCATTTAAATACGCATCAATTTTCATGGTTAATTGATCTTGAGCTTTAACTTGAATGGTTAAATAGAAAGTTACAAAAATAAGTAAGTATTTTTTTAAAATATTTTGCATGTTATTTAAATTTTAATAACAAACATAAGATAAAAATACAACTGAGTATACTAATGAGAATATTTAATCCTGCCCAAAAATAATTATTAGTTTGAATTAATTGTACAGTTTCTAAACTGAAAGTGCTAAATGTGCTAAATCCACCACAAAAACCAATAATTAAAAATAAATTCCATTCTGTAAATGACGATTTTTCTTTGAAGAGTATAAATGTTAATCCCAACATCACACAAGCAAAAATATTTGAAATTAGAGTTGCCAAAGGAAAATTGATGGAAAAAAAAGTAGTCGTTAAATTCGAAACTCCATATCTACTTAAACTTCCTAATCCTCCACCCAAAAAAACTA
Organism: Chryseobacterium gleum; assembly: GCA_945865695.1. GTDB lineage: Bacteria > Bacteroidota > Bacteroidia > Flavobacteriales_D > UBA2798 > CAMBFX01. The sequence continues at coordinate 9,840 of CAMBFX010000097.1, forward strand.
AAAGATAATTCATATTAAATTTCTTTTAATTGGTTTGAAAATTTGAGCATATAGAAGTATAAATCCTATAGCAAAAAATGTACCCATCATAAATCCTACCACCACATCAGAAGGATAATGCACTCCTAAATAAATTCTACTTATTCCAATGAGAAAAACTAGTGACAAAGCAATTGGTGAGTAATGTTTTACTTTTCCATATAGAAAATAGCCTGTAAAAACGGCAACGGCCATCATATTGGAAGCATGAGAAGAATAAAAACCATAAGTTCCACCTCTGTAATCATTCACAAAATGCAATTGAGCTTTTAAAATTAAATGATGTGAAGGGCGGTAACGCATAAAAACATTTTTGAAAAGATGGGTGGCTGTTAGATCACAAACGGCTACCAATGCAATTGCAAATAATAAAAAATACCCACAAACTTTCCATCCATAAAATTTTTGAACGAAATAAATTATTAAAAAGTAAATTGGAATCATTGTCCATTTTTCACTCAGATAAAACATAATTTTATCAATGAAATCGGTATGAGCGCCATTAATGGTGAGAAGAATTTGTTGATCGATATTTTCTATCGTTTCAATTAAACTCATCTAATTTTTGTTAACGTACTCCAGATTATATCTTTTAATTCAACTAATCCTTGTTGTGAATGTGAAGAAATGAAGATAGTTTCAATTTCTGTGGGCACTTTCTTTTTTAATTTCTTTAAATCACTTTCTGAAATTAAATCACATTTTGATATTGCGAGAATCATTTCTTTATCTAATAATTCAGGATTAAATTCTTTCAATTCGTTCATCAAAACTTTGTATTCTTTTTTGATGCTTGGGCTATCAGCAGGAATTAAAAACAAAAGAATGGAGTTTCTTTCTATATGTTTCAAAAATCGAATTCCTAATCCTTTTCCTAGATGCGCGCCTTCAATAATTCCAGGAATATCTGCCATGATGAAAGATTTATAATCTCTATAGGCTACGATTCCTAAATTAGGCACAATGGTAGTAAAGGGATAATTAGCAATTTCTGGTTTTGCGGCAGTGATAACAGAAAGTAAAGTGGATTTTCCGGCATTTGGAAATCCAACTAAACCAACATCAGCAAGAACTTTTAGCTCGAGAACTTTCCATTCCTCACGTCCTGCTTCACCAGGTTGTGCATAATGTGGGGCTTGTCGTGTAGATGTTTTAAAGTGATTGTTTCCTTTTCCTCCTCTTCCGCCAGGAACTAAAACTTTTTCTTCCCCATCTTTTGTAATTTCAAAAAGTATTTCTTCTGTTTCAACATCTCTCACAACAGTTCCCAATGGAACATCAAGAATAACATCTTTTCCGGTGGCACCTGTTTTTAAACCTGAATCACCTTTTCCTCCAGGATCAGCAATCACATGTTTTCTAAATTTAAGATGTAATAAAGTCCAAAGTTGTGTATTTCCTCTCAGAATGATATTTCCACCTTTTCCTCCATCCCCACCATCTGGTCCTCCATTAGGATTTCCTTTAGCGCGATGAAAATGCATCGATCCAGCACCACCGGCACCCGAACGACAACATATTTTCACATAATCAACAAAATTATTATTCACTTTTTCTCCTCAATACGCATTATTTTTTTCTGCGTTTATTATTTTTTTTAGACACTTTTTTGACTTGTTTTTTCTTAATAGCCACCTTTTTCTTAGCTACTAAATTTTTCGCTTTTGTAATTTTTTTAGGTGCCTTGATAGCTTTTTTTATAGCATTAGCCTTTGTTGAAATTACAGTAACTTTCTTTTTGCGTTTAGCTAAAACAGGACGGCCTCTTTTTTTAATTTCGGGACGACCACGTTTTTTAGGTAGACTAGGTCTTCCTCTTTTTTTAACTTCTGGTCTTCCTCTTTTCTTCGGAATGGATGGTCTTCCACGTTTTTTAACTTCAGGCCTACCTCTACGTTTTGGTGTTACAGGTCTACCTCTTTTTTTTACTTCGGGTCTTCCACGCTTTTTAGGAGCAGTGGGTCTTCCTCTTTTTATTATTTGAGGACGTCCACGTTTTTTAGGGGCCGCTGGTCTTCCGCGTTTCGCAACTTTTTTAGTTTTCTTAAGGGTTGTTGAAACCTTTTTTTTCTTTTCTTTTTTTATCTTAGTAGAAGCAACAACTTTTTTAGTTGATTTATTTTTATCTGCTTTTACAGAAACTTTTTTCTTTGGAGAAGCATTTTTTTTTACTGCAACAGAAACTTTTTTGTCCTTAGTTTTTTCTTTTTGATTGTTCAACCTCGTTACCACAGCTTGTTGACGGGCAGAAGTATTCACTGCTTTTTTTGCAGAAATGATTTTTACATTCTCTGTTTTTGTTTCAATACTCGATTTATTTATCGAATCAATAACATCACAAATTAAATTAAAAATAGAATCAATACTTCCTACACCATAAACTCCATAATATTTATTTTGATTTAGATAAAAATGTTTTACTGGAGCTGTTTCGTTATTATAAACATCAATTCTTTTTTGTATTACTGAAGGATCAGAATCATCTGGACGGCCAGAAGTTTTTCCTCTTTCTAAAAGACGAATTCGTAATTCATCTTCAGAAACTTCTAATGCAATCATTTTTGTGATAGATGTACCATGTGTTTTTAAAAATTCATCTAATGCGTTTGCCTGATTCGCATTTCTAGGAAAACCATCGAAAATAAATCCTTTAGCATTATTATTTTTGGCAACTTCCACTTGAAGCATGCTTATC
>CAMBFX010000098.1 GCA_945865695.1 Chryseobacterium gleum
GGAAGGGAAATAGAAAGAATATGAAAATTGGTAAATAAATAACCCATTGTATCGAGTGGTAAAACAAAAGTGATGTCTTCGCTATAGGCTTGTCCAACAAAAGCATCAGGTAAGGAGTCAGGATATAAACCTGGGGAGGTTTGAGAAAAGTCAACCGTGCATTGCGATTGTCCAATTAAAAACGAAATAATAAATGCAAATAGAAGTAGTGATTTTTTCATAGCTTTTGGTTTTACATGTATTGCCTGAATAGTTAATGATTTCTAGCAATAACTTAAATTATCACTAAATATAATCTAAAATTAAATGGGAAATACAGAAAGGTAAAAATTTTTATCCCATTACCTCGTTCAAATCTGGAAGTTTTCCAAATCTTTTTAATGCTCTTACATGAGAAGATAATGCGCCTGCCAATGTGTTGTTCTCTAAATAAGGAACACCGTATTCTTCGGCTGTAGCTTTTACGATATGAGAAATAGCTGGATAATGTACATGAGAAATTCTCGAAAATAAATGATGTTCTACTTGATAGTTCAGTCCACCTACATACCAAGAAATAATTTTATTCCCGCGACAAAAATTCATGGTTGTTTGCAGTTGATGAATAGCCCAATCATTTTCAATTACTCCATCTTTATTAGGAAGTGGATGGTGGGTTTCGTCAACAGTGTGCGCTAATTGAAAAACGGTACTCAAAATAAAACCACCAATGAAGTGCATCAAAAGAAAACCCATCACGACTGTAAAAACGGGTATGCCAATAATTGCAATCGGAAGAACTAAAATCACGAAAAAATAGATCAATTTCAGAATAATAATCTTAGCTAAAACTACTCGGTTCTTAGCAGGTGAGTTTCTATTAACACCGTTCTTTATATACTTTACATACTGAACAAAATCTTTTAATAAAACCCAATACAAAGTAATAATTCCATAGTAAATAAATGCTAAAAACCATTGAAAACGATGATGCCATTTTAATTCAGAATGGGGATCAAAACGCATGGATAATTTACTTTCAATATCTTCATCATAATCAGAAATATTAGTATAAGTATGATGCATTAAATTGTGTTGAATTTTCCAATTAAAAACTCCACCACCACAAAGATTAATCGTATAACCTACCCAAGAATTTATTTTCTCATTAGAAGAATACGCGCCATGATTCGCATCGTGCATAATACTCATCCCTATACCCGCCATAGCAAATCCCATGATAGCCCACATTCCAATACTTATTCCAAATGAAGGCTGAGCAATCATCATATAGAGGAATGGCCCAAGGTATGCCGTAAGTAAAATAATTGTTTTTAAAACCATAGCAGCATTGGCATGGCGAGAAATTTTATTATCCTCAAAATATTGATCGACTCTCCTTTTTAAGACCATAAAAAAATCGGTCTTTTGTGGTGAAACAAATCGAATATTCGCTTTTGATTTCATAATTTTCTTTATCCGTTCGTAAATTTTTAATGTCTCTAACAACAATTGGCATGTTTTGAAGCTTGATACATGACTTGCACAATTCAAAAAATGGTTATCTGCTGCACTACTGTAACGGGTACAAAGGTAATTAATATTTGACATTTGTAATTTTTTAGGGCGATTTTACAACTGACATTCATTTGTTTAAATTCTGAATGAAGACACTATTGGTTTATTATTAACGATTTATGAGATTTAGAGGTAATAAAAACATGTTGATTCTCAATGATAATTTAGCCTATAATAACTTGATTTTTCATTTATATTTGCCAAAAATTAATTTATGAGCCTAGTCATTGTTGGAACCGTTGCTTTTGATGCTATCGAAACACCTTTTGGTAAAACAGATAAAATTGTTGGAGGAGCTGCTACTTTTATTTCTATTGCTGCTTCTTACTTCAATAAATCGAATAAACTTATTTCTGTGGTTGGCGATGATTATGATATGGAAATGTTGGAGCGTTTGAAAAAAAAGGGCATTGATTTAGAAGGTTTGCAAATCAAAAAAGGTGAAAAATCTTTTTTCTGGTCGGGTAAATATCATTATGATTTAAATACGCGTGATACTTTAGATACACAATTAAATGTACTGGCTAATTTTGATCCAATTGTTCCAGACTCCTATCAAGATTGCGAGTATTTGATGTTAGGAAATTTAGATCCCAATGTACAATTAAAAGTAATTAAACAATTGAAAAATCGCCCGAAACTAGTGGTATTGGATACCATGAATTTTTGGATGGATATTGCGCTAGAGCCATTAAAAGAAGTAATTAAACAGGTAGATGTGATTACCATTAACGATGAAGAAGCTCGTCAGCTTTCTGGAGAGTATTCTTTGGTTAAAGCTGCTCGAAAGATTTTAACTATGGGACCAAAATATGTGGTGATTAAAAAAGGAGAACATGGCGCATTATTGTTTGATAAAGAAAATATGTTTTTTGCACCAGCACTTCCATTAGAAGAAGTTTTAGATCCTACCGGCGCTGGAGATACTTTTGCTGGAGGATTCATCGGATTCATTGCTCATACCAACGATATTTCATTCGAGAATATGAAAAGAGCCATCATCATTGGTTCTTCATTAGCTTCATTCACCGTTGAAAAATTCGGAACAGAAAGAATCATTAATATCACCGAATCAGAAATCGATAAAAGAATTCAATCATTTGTAAATCTAGTTGATTTCAATATTGAGTTTATAGAAAAGTAGAAGATGTTCGCGTTGGTAGTAGCAGAGAGGAAAACAGCTGGCAATTGGTAAACTTCAGTAGGCAGAATTAATATCCTTCGATACGCTTTTCGAAGACTCAAAGCTACTCAGGATTACAAAAAGGTTCACCATACAAGAAGAAAAATAGTAGGAAGGCAATTGGTTGTTTTCAGTATACAAAATTAGAAAACAAAAAGTTAAATTCACACTGATTTTCGCTCTCATTATCACTCTTTCTCTTCCGCTCTCAATTTGTTTCTCATTCTGTTTCTTCCGACCTATTTCTCGCTCTAATTTCTTCCACTCTCGCTCTCTTTCTCGCTCTGATTTTACTTAATCTTCTTGAATGATTTGAATATTTCCTGAAGCTTCTTCGCTCTTACGAATCTCTAAAATAAGCGCTCCAATTTCATCTGATTTTTTCTTCGCATTCATCATTTTTTGCTCGGCAATTTGGGCATCAGAAGTTTTTCCTGCAGCAGTATGTGATTCCATTTCACTTTTAAAATCAGCTAATTTTGTATTGTAAAAAGTTTGAATGTTTGCCAATTGACTCATTCCCATATAACGATCATACCAGGCGCCTTTACTTCTTGCAAAGCCTTCAAAAACCTTCACCCCTTTTTCGATTTCATCATCATTTTGATTCTTTAAATATTCACCATACAAAGGTAAAAAAGTAAAACTTTCATAACCGCCTAGATCTTTCAACATATCCTTAAAATAAGGGTGATCTTCTTCTGTTCCACTTTCCACCAAAATTTCTGCCACTGCACTTTTTATTGCACTATTTTTTTCTGACTTCATGCTTCTTGCTAATATCAAGGCTTCTTTGGGGTCTAATTTTGACAATGATTTCATTCCTTGTGCCATTACCTGATAAGATTCATCTTTAATTGCTTTTTGATAAACTACCATTAAATCCTTATCTTCTTCAAAATATTTGGTAAGTTGTTTTACTGCCTCTGCTCTCACATCTGATTTTGGATCATTCTGTGCCAAATCCATCAATTTAATTTTAATATCAGGTTTTCGCTTCTTACTCGCTTTTTTCAAATTCTTCGTAGCTGTTTCGCGAAGGTTCCAATATTTATCACTCATTGCATCAATGATCACTCCAATAGCCTCATCATCTGTAGAACTAGCACATGCTTTAATAGCTTCTAATCTATCTAGATATTTCGGTGCATTATAATATTGATACACGTATTGTCCAATTTCTTTTTTATCATCCTTTGCACACAATAATGTTTTAGTGGCATCTACGTTTACTAACCATGGCTTCTCTGGTAAATTGTAAAAATAAAATGTATCAATTTCCTTTTCCAAAACAATTCGATGTCTTTTCACTCCTGAAGTTAAATACAAATCAACGTCAATGGGTAAGCGATATAACGGTACAATATCGAAATTCTGTTTCTGTTTGATATACACCACTTGTCTTCCCTTATCGAAATGATAAGAAATTTCTAAATCAGGATGACCCTTATCAAAAAACCATTGATTGAAAAACCAATTCATATCTTCTCCCGTTACTTTCTCAAATGCTAAACGTAAATTATGCATCTCTGCAGGTTGAAATTGATTCTCATTCAAATAAATTTTAAGTGCTGAGAAAAATGCTTCATCGCCCACATAAGTACGAAGCATGTGCAAAATTCTTCCTCCTTTATTGTACGAGTGCGCATCAAACATTTCTTCCTTATCCTTAAAATCGAATCGAACCATATCCACTGGTTCCTGTTGTTGCGATGACATCAAGTATCCATTCATCTCTGATAAAGCATGATGATCGGCCTCATCGCTTCCGTGACGAAATTCGTCCCATAAATATTGACTATAGTTGGCGAATGATTCGTTCAATGGTAAATTCGCCCAAGATTCACAGGTAACCAAATCTCCAAACCAATGGTGAAATAATTCGTGAGCAATAATAGATTCATTAGTTCCATCTATCATTTCTCTTTTTGTTTTGTATAAAAATTCACCATGAATTGTGGCCGTTGTGTTTTCCATTGCTCCCGAAACATAATCACGAACCACAATTTGAGAATACTTATCCCAAGGATATTCTACTCCTAATTTCTTAGAGAAAAAGTCAATCATTGCAGGTGTTTCTCCGAAAATATCTTTAGCATATTGTTCGAATTCTTTTTCTACATAATAGTTTACTTCCATTACTTTTCCATTAGCCTTTTTCCAAGTATCTTTCACAATAGCATAATCACCAATTGCCATCATCACTAAATAAGGGGTGTGCGGTTGATTCATTTTCCAATGATCGGTGCGTGAACCATTTTTATTTTTGGTTTGTTTAACTAACAAACCATTCGATAAAGTTTTAAATTCATCGTGAACAGTAATCAAAATTTCGTGAGTCATTTTTTCATTAGGGCGATCGATAGTTGGAAACCAGCAAGAACTTGCTTCTGTTTCGCCTTGCGTCCAAATTTCGACATGCTTTCCTACCTCGCTTGAATCTGGATTAATAAAATATAATCCTTTGTCACTCGATATGGCTGAACTTCCACCTGTTTTTCTTTCGTTTGGTTTAGCGGTGTACTCAATATAAATTTGATAATTTTCAGTTTTAGTATAAGCGCGATCTAACGCAATTTTTAAATTAGAGCTATCTTCATAAGAAAAACTCAAATCTTTGATTCCTTTTCCAATCATTTGCACTTTATGAACGTCAAAACCTTTGGCCTGTAAAATCAGAGAGTCTACTGGATAGAAATAAGGTTTGATATCAATAGTAGCCTTACCATTCATTCTACATTTTTTGTAGTCAAAATCCACTTCTAATTTAGTATGAATGATATCATTCACTCTCTTAGAAGACTCTTGATATCTTTCTCGTACAGGATTCTGATCAATAACCACCATTTCTTCGGTTAAAAATGAGGGTGGTGGTGTGGTGTCATTAGTGACCGTTACTATAGAAGTTGTTGCCGTATTTGTGGCATTATCTGGCTTCTTTGTTTTACAAGCGGTAACTAATGCCGCAGATAGAAAACTGTATAAAACGATGTTTTTGACTTGCATATCTTTTTCTTATTCAAGAACAAATTTGGTAAATAATAATGAAATTACCTAGATTTCTGTTATACGCGGTAAAATTAGTAGCTTAGTGTCGTAATTCTAAAATAAACGGCAAGTGCTAAAGATTATCACACAAGATGGAAAAGAGTTTCTATTAGATGGAAACGAACTGAACGGCAAACAGGTAAACGCTGATATTTCGCCCATAGGAAAATATAGGTTTCATGTGCTGAAAAATGGTAAATCTACATTGGTATCGGTAGTAAAAACGGATGCTAATTCTAAAACTGTTACACTAAGAATTGAAGGCAAAAAATACGTATGTAAAGTAAAAGATCAATACGATGAAATACTCGAGAAATTAGGAATGAACGGACAAACTAAAGCCATCAAAGAACTAAAGGCGCCCATGCCCGGAAAAGTTTTGGATATTATGGTGAATGTTGGGGAAACGGTGACCAAAGATCAAGCATTATTGGTATTGGAAGCTATGAAAATGGAAAATGTAATTAAATCACCAGGAGACGGAAAAATAAAAAGTATCAGTATTCAAAAAGCGAATACAGTGGAAAAAAATCAAGTGATGATCAATTTTGAATAATACCAATTTTTTTTATGATTTAGTCCGAAGATTCGATGTGATTTTTTAACAAGACGATTTCAAAAAATCGTTGTATAGCCGAAGTTACGGAACTATTTTTTGAAGATGTATTGATGAAAAAGAACGAGAAGATTGAATTAAATTATAAATAAATTTGGTATAAAATGAGTGAAAATAATCGTAGAGATTTTATTAAAAAAAGTGCTCTTATTTCGGTAGGTGCTTTAGTGGGATGTAAAGTTATTCCAAGTGACTCCTCAACTGCAGCTGTTAATACCACTACTGCTCCCATCATTGGAGGATTTACATTGCCAACGCTTCCCTATTCATTCGAAGCGCTCGAGCCGCATATCGATAAATTAACCATGGAAATTCATCATGGAAAACATCATAAAGCATATGTAGATAATTTGAATAAAGCATTGACAGAATTAAAATCTACTGCTGATAATTTAGAAGAAATTTGTAAAAACATTTCGAGTTATAATACAGCTGTGCGCAATAACGCAGGCGGACATTACAATCATTCTCTATTTTGGAATTTAATGTCGCCCAAAGGTGGAGGAGAACCGAACGGAAAAATTTTAGAAGTAATTAATTCCAACTTCACTTCATTCGAAGAATTCAAGAAAAAATTCAATGAGGCCGGAACAAAAAGATTTGGTTCAGGCTGGGCTTGGTTAGTAAAGAAATCAGACGGAAAATTTGAAATTACCTCAACGCCCAACCAAGATAATCCATTGATGGATGTGGCTGAAGTTAAAGGAACTCCAATAATGGGAATCGATGTTTGGGAACATGCCTATTATTTAAAATATCAAAATAAACGTGCCGATTATTTAGCTGCTTGGTGGAATGTGGTGAATTGGGAAGAGGTGAATTCGAGGTTGGCCTAATTCAAAAATTTTTTGATAAAATATTATTTCATGAAGAACTTTATTCAAGGGTTTTTGATTTTTGCCTTTTTTTTGATGCAAGGAATATTGGTTTATGCTCAGGAACAACCGGAACTAGTGATTTCTGTGATGCACGATAAGAAAATAACGGATGTTGCCTATAGCCCGGATGGAAAATTAGTTGCAACCTGTTCAGAAGATCACACAATAAAAATTTGGAATACATCAGACGGGAAATTAATCCGGAATCTTTTAGGGCATTCTGATCATGTAGTATCTATTAATTTCAATTCAGATGGCACTAAAATATTAACAGGATCGCGTGATTCAACCATTATTATATGGAATACAATAGATGGGAATATACATCATAAAATAAAATTATCGGAGAAATCGATAAATAATTTGTGTTTTAGTCCCGATGAAAACGCTGTTTTGGTCTCCTTTTCCTATTACAACATAAGTCCTCAGATTTGGGATATTAAGAAAGACTCGCTAATTCATAAATTAAAACTTCCGTTTCATCAAATTACTTCAGCAAAATACTCACCGAATGGAATGTCTATTCTAACATATTTCGATGGGTCTTATGAAAATGAAAATAGTAATATTGCGCAAATTTGGAATTCAGAATCTGGAAACCTTTTATGCAAACTGGTTGGGCATGACAAACAAATTACTTCTGCAAAATTCACATTGGACAATAAAAAGGTTATCACTGCTTCAAAGGACAAATCGATTAAAGTATGGGATGCTGAAAACGGTAAATTATTAAATACTTTTACTCATAATAACTTAAGTGCAAATAATACTTTTGAATTTAGCCCCGATGGACAAAAAATAATAATCGCTTCAGGTAAAAAATCTGTTTTAGAAATTGACATTTCTACAGAGACTGAGAGGTTAATTGAGGTGAAAAATAAAAAAGATTCTGAAATTACAAAAGCCTTCTATAGTTATGACTATGAATTTATATTGGTAGTTTCTAGTGAGAATAGAATAATTCAATTTGAAACTAAAACGGGTGCCGAGCTTCAAACAATCGAGAAGACACAAGAAATTAGTTTAATAGAATTTAGCCCAAATGGAGAGCAAATGATAACTTGTGGGCATAATGCTTTAATTTATAATGTAACGACAGGGAAATTACTGTTTAATTTAGATCAATACTTAGACGTACAAAATCCAAAAGATGCAACCATCAGCCTAAGTGGAAATTATCTATGCCAAGTATTTAGTTCTTCCAGTCAAATCATCGATTTAAAAAGTGGCAAAGTCCTACATACACTGAAAAATCCGGAGGGGGTGTATGGTATTAATCAATTTACAGTTGAATTTAGTCCAAATGATAGTTTGCTAGCTATTAGAGTAGGGCCTAAAGAGGATAAGTTGATTATTTGGGAAGTAAATTCCGGTCAATTATTACATTCAAAAATTATCCATAATCACATTAGATCATTTGCATTCAGTAAAAATTCACACTTAATCATTACCCGATCAGATGATAATTCTGTAAACATCTGGAATGCAAAATCAGGAATTCTGATTCACTCCCTTCAGCATAAGGATGTAAGATTTGGCGAGTTTAGTCCAGATTCAAAATACATCATAACAACTTCGGGAGACATTATTAAAATATGGAGTGCTGAAACTGGAAAAGTTTTACATTCCATTGAAGAAAAAACCATTAATGTCTCCAGAGAAAAATATTTTGTGCCTGAAATCGCCCTATTCAGCCCCGATGGTAAATACATCATTGTTGGTTCATTTATTATTGATACACCAAATGACAGAAACAGCATAACAATTCTAGATGCAAATACTTATGCTCTTGTAAAAACGATTGAATATGAGGAAAGAAATCCATGCAATAATATTTTATTCAGTCCTGATTCTAAAAAAATTATAATATGTACTAGAATTTTTATAGCCAACTCTTATCAAACAATCGCTGAATGTGAAATTGAATCTGGAAAACTTATTTCCAAACATAGTCTAAAAGGGGGATTTCTTTCGTGTGTTGATTGGAGTAAGAATTTATATGTTGTAAAAAGAAATTCAAAAATAGTTTTTTGCAATTTAAGTGACGATTCCGAAATATTATCTCGAATTACAACCAAAAATGAAAGTTTGTCTTTCGACCCCAACGGCCATTTTGACGGAGACCAAAGCTTATTTTCAAAATTATATTTCGTAAACAAATTAGAAACTATTCCATTGGATTCTTACTTCGAAGAATTCTATACTCCCAATTTATGGGCGCGGACATTAAATGGTGATATGATTGAAAAAACAGTGATTAATTTAGAAACACAAAAGCCTCTTCCGCTTATTGCATTTATACACCCTCCGGTAGGGAAGATAAAATTTAGGGGTGATTCTAATGCCAGTCTAAAAACAGATAATATCGATTATGAATTAGAATATTCAATAACCGATCAAGGCGGAGGAATAAATGAAATCCGTGTTTTTCAAAATGGTAAACTTATTTACAGTGATTTTCCAAAAATCAATCAATTGGATAAATCCATCACTCATAAATTACCCATTAAATTAATTAGTGGAACAAATACCCTTCTTATCACCGCGTTTAATGATGATCGTATTGAAAAATCTGAAACTGCCGTCATTAATTTTACAGGAAAAGAAATTGAACCCTCTCGTTTATTCATGTTATGTATTGGTATAAACGAGTATCAAAAAAGTTCCTACAATTTAAATTTTGCTGTCCCTGATGCAAGTTCATTTTTGAATGCAATTAATACGGGAAGTAAAGATTTATTTACCGAAGTAATCCTGGATTCAATTAAGAATAAAGACGCCACTAAAGCAAATATTTTATCTTCTATCAAAAAAATTCAAGGCAACTGCAAGCCAAATGATGTGTTTATTTTTTATTATGCAGGACATGGTTTGATGAATGAAGATATCGTAGCAAAATCATCCTTGTATTATATCGTTCCGCATGAAATTACGAATTTTTACAATATGGAAATGCTGAAACAATCGGGCATTTCGGCCAATGAAATAACTGAATTTTCTAAGGAGATAAAAGCGCAAAAGCAAATTTTCATTTTAGATGCTTGTCAGAGCGGTGGCGCCTTGGATCAAATTGCTTCGCGAGGTGCAGTAGAAGAAAAAGCGATTGCTGTTTTGGCCAGAAGTACCGGAACTTATTTTTTGGTGGCAAGTAATTCAGAACAATTAGCTTCAGAATTCGCTGCTTTAGGTCATGGAGTATTTACCTATTCATTGCTCCTAGGATTAACTGGACAAGCCGATAGTGACCAAGATAAAAAAATAAGTATTAAGGAACTTTCACTATTCGTAGAATCAAAAGTGCCTGAATTATCAGAACAGTTTAAAGGCAATGCACAATATCCAGCGAGTTATGGTTACGGTCAGGATTTTCCGATTTCACTTAGTGATAAATATAAAATGGAAAATAAAATTTCAGTTCCTCTGGGAAAATATTCTTCCTATTCATTGGAAGAATTAATAAAAATGAAAGCAGAAGCTATAAAAGCTGAAGAATTTCTGAAGGCTGAAGAATTGAAATTAGAAATCGGAAAAAGAAAATAAAAAAAGGGACTCTCGCCCCTTCTCCGACTTCTCCAGTCTTATGTCTTACGTCTAAAATCTCTTCATCTCTCTTAAACCGTCATAATATCTTTCTCCTTCGCCTCAACCACTGCATCCACTTTTGTAATATGTGAATTCGTTAAGTCTTGAATTTTATCTTCTGCGCCTTTCGCTTCATCTTCTGGTAAGCCTTTTGCCTTTAATGCCTTGATCATATCATTCGCTTCTTTTCTATTGTTACGGATACTCACTTTCGCTGTTTCTGCTTCTGATTTTGCACGTTTCACTAATTCTTTTCTGCGTTCTTCGGTAAGTGGCGGAATAGAAATAATAATCAGTTCACCATTGTTTTGCGGATTCAAACTTAAATTCGAATGAGTGATGGCTTCTCCAATAGGGCCTAGCATTGCTTTCTCCCAAGGTTGAATCTTTAATGTTCTTGCATCTGGTGCCGAAATATTACTCACCTGACTCATCGGAACACGCGAACCATAATAATCCACCAAAATATTTTCTACAATAGACGGGGTGGCTCTACCTGCTCTTACTTTCACCAGTTCTGATTCCAAATGTGAAATTGCGCTCAGCATTTCTTCTTTGGTGTTGTCTAATATCAATTTTACGTCTTCCGTCATAATCGTGTTTGTTTAATTCAAATTTAGTCTTTTTAAGGCAATAGGCAAAAGTGATGAGGAAAGTTGTAGTTAATGTATTTTCTATTGGCTATTCGCTAATTGGCTATTTCGCTTCTTCTCACATCTCTACCAAAGTTCCAACCTTCTTCCCATCCACCACATTCTTCAATTCTCCACCTTTATCCATATTGAAAACGATGATCGGTAATTTATTTTCATTGCATAGTGTGAAGGCAGTCATATCCATCACATTCAATCCTTTTTCATATACCTCCGAGAAAGTAATCGTTTCGTATTTTGTTGCGGTTGGATTTTTTTCTGGATCTGCTGTATAAATTCCATCCACACGCGTTCCTTTTAAAATTACATTGGCTTCAATTTCTACTGCACGCAATGCAGCCGCTGTATCAGTCGTGAAATATGGATTTCCAGTTCCCGCTCCGAAAATAACTACACGACCTTTTTCTAAATGTCGAACAGCTTTTCTACGGATGAAAGGTTCAGCAATTTGTTCCATCTTAATGGCTGATTGTAATCGAGTATGGACGCCTATCGACTCAAGAGCCGCTTGCAATGCCATACTATTAATCATAGTAGCGAGCATTCCCATATAATCTCCTTGCGTGCGTTCCATTCCTCCTTTTTCGGCAGTTACTCCTCTAAAAATATTTCCTCCCCCAATCACAATGGCAACTTGCACACCTTGATCATGAATTTCTTTTATTTCTTTAGCATAAGTAGCAAGGCGAGAATTATCAATTCCAAAATTTTTATCGCCCATTAGCGATTCGCCACTTAATTTGAGAAGGATTCTTTTGTATTTCATAATTTCAAAATGGAGAAAAAGGTTTTATAAATGTAGGGATAAAAAAAAGAGAGGCGCTAACCTCTCTTTTTAAAAATATCAACTTAATGAAACTCTCTTAAATGCTGTTGCGGTGAGGTCTTTGTCAACGCTTGTTAAAAACTGTTTGATGGTTAATTTGTTATCACGAACAAATTCCTGATTCAATAAAGT
>CAMBFX010000099.1 GCA_945865695.1 Chryseobacterium gleum
CTTTCAAGAATCATTGGGTGGAGATGTTAAATCAAAAAATTAAATGAGTCAAATCTTACTACTAAATACTTAATACTTATGTCCAATACAATCAAGGGCGGAGAATTCCTAATCAAAACAACAGATGCAAATAGCGTCTTCATTCCAGAGCAATTCAACGAAGAACAACGAATGATCGAACAAATGGCAACCGATTTTCTGAAACAAGAAATCTGGCCTAACCTCGATCGTATCGATTCACAAGAACCAGGATTAACAGAATCTCTATTGGACAAGGCTGCAGAATTAGGTTTATTAGGAATGAGTATTCCAGAACAATACGGAGGATTCGAAAAAGATTTCGTAACAGGAATGTTAACCACAGAAGTTTTAGGTGCAGCACATTCATTTGCGGTTTCTATTTCTGCGCATACTGGAATTGGAACTTTGCCAACATTGTATTATGGAAATGAAGAACAGAAAAAGAAATATATTCCGAAATTGGCAAGTGGAGAATGGAAAGCTTGTTATTGTTTAACAGAACCTGGTTCTGGTTCGGATGCGAATTCTGGAAAAACAAAAGCAGTTTTATCTGCGGATGGAAAGCATTATATTTTGAACGGACAAAAAATGTGGATTACCAATGGAGGTTTCGCAGAAATATTTACGGTTTTTGCAAAAATTGATGACGATGAAAATTTATCAGCTTTCATTGTAGAAAAATCATTCGGTGGAATAACATTGAATCCTGAAGAACATAAAATGGGAATCAAAGGAAGCTCTACTCGTCAAGTTTTTTTCAATGATACCAAAGTTCCGGTTGAAAATTTATTGTCTGAAAGAGGAAACGGTTTTAAAATTGCGGTGAATATTTTAAATATTGGTCGAATCAAATTGGCTGCTGCAGCTATTGGTGCTTCTAAAAAAGTAGTAGATCATGCGGTAAATTATGCCAATGAAAGACAACAATTCGGAAGATCGATTTCCAAATACGGAGCAATCAAACATAAGATGGCAGAGCAAGCCATTCAAATTTATGCTTGTGAATCTGCATTGTATCGCGCAACGCAAAATATCGAAGATGCGATTAAATCACTCGAAGCAGGCGGAATGACGCACGAGAAAGCTTTATTGAAAGGCGTGGAGCAATTTGCTATCGAAGCTGCGATATTAAAAGTACATGGATCTGAAACCTTAGATTTTGTAGTGGATGAAGGTGTACAAATTTATGGTGGTATGGGTTACAGTGCCGAAGCTCCAATGGAAAGAGCGTATCGCGATTCTCGTATCAATCGTATTTTCGAAGGAACCAACGAAATTAATCGTTTGCTTACTGTTGATATGATTTTGAAACGCGCGATGAAAGGTGAATTAGATTTGATGGGACCAGCGCAAGCGGTTGCTGGAGAATTAATGAGCATTCCTGATTTCGGAGATGCTGACACAACATTATTTGCCCAAGAGAAAAAACTCATTGCTAATTTCAAGAAAGCGGTATTGATGGTGGCAGGTGCAGCCGTGCAAAAATTGATGATGCAATTATCCAAGGAGCAAGAAATCTTGATGAACGTTGCCGATATGATTACGGATGTTTACGTTGCTGAGTCTTTACAATTGCGCGTAGAAAAATTAGTTTCTATGAGAGGAGAAGCGGCTTGTTCGGTTCAATTAGATATGATGCGTATTTACATCAACGATGCTGCTGATAGAATTAATAAAAATGGAAAAGACGCTTTAAATTCTTTTGCTGAAGGTGATGAATTAAGAATGATGTTGATGGGATTGAAGCGTTTTACCAAGAATGAATCCTTTAACACCAAAGAAGCCAGAAGAAGAGTAGCTGATAAATTGATTGCCGAGAATAAATATTGTTTCTGATTTTTTGTTTAAAGTTTAAGGTTTAAAGTTTTTGAAGAAGCGGATATAAATCATTAATTTTCTTTATTTAACCTTGAACATTAAACTTTGAACTCTTTAATTCCCCAATCAAAAACCCCGCGGCCGTCTACAAGGTAACGACTCACGGGGCTTTCTTTCTAAAGGAGATCCTTATTGGTTTAAAGTTTAATGTTCAAAGTTTTCGAAGAGTTAGAAAATAGGTCTTACTTTTCTTTTTTAAACCTTAAACTTTGAACTTTCAACCTTGTATTTTTCTACCAATTCGCAAAACTCAACTGCTTATCCTTATCATATTTCACTTGATATTCATAAGTCAATTTTTCGCTTGCACCTGCTTTTAATTTTGTTTTCCAAGTGAGGAATCCAGTTAATTCATTTAAGCCTGCTTTTCCTTTATCAATCATTTCTACTTTGATATCATCCACATTACTTACCGGAATTTGATCTTCAATGATCATATCCACATTGTAACCATGAGTGTTTTTGATGTTGATTTCATAAGCCAAACTTTTTACTTTATTTTCTCCCAACACTTTTTCTTTCTCTTTGTCTTTTTGTTTTTTACGAATAGCCGTGATGTTATTATCACGTCCCATCGCTAAGCGTAAAGTATCTTCCATCGACATGGGATCTATATAGCTTTGTCCAACATAAGTTCCATCATAGTAAATGTTGGCTCTTGCGGGTAAAAGATTCAGGTCTTCCCAATCGGTGATATTGGCCACTAAAAAGGCGTTCTTATCCATTTTCGGCACCAAAGCAAGAATATAGTCCGCTTTCAATGTTTCTTTAGCTATAGAAACCAAATGGGGTTCATTATTCGATTTGATAGTATAAGCCAATTTGATTTCAAATTCTGCGTTCACCATATTTTGAATTTTAGTGGTGAATTGTTCGGCAGTTAATGCTGTACCGTCATTGGCAGTAATTTTACTTTGCATGGCAGCAACACCACCATAAGCTACCGCAGCATCCTTTTCTGATTCACCTTTTTTATAATAATCATCATAATATCCTTGTGAACGTTGATTATAATAATTCGGATCATAATAAGAAATATACCATGTACTCATAATCGGTTTCGTTTGTTGTAGATAAGGATTGCTGCTAGATAAAGTCAAATTCACATCTTTCCATTCTTCACCGGTGTTTTGAAAAACTTGTGCTTTATAGCTTAGTTCAACAGGAGCATTTAGGTCTTTCGCTTTTAAATCATACGATGGTGTCCATCCACATTGCGAAACTAAATAAGAAACTTCAATTTTTCCAAGGGCCATTTTTTCGGCACTCACAGAAACCACAATTTGATAATCGGGACCCTTGACAATTTGTGTCTTTAAATTATTGTTGTAGCTCCAATTATTCAAAGCATTCAATCGACTAGACATCCCCGTTAATTTTTTATTCATAGAAGTTTCTTCTTTTTTCATTTGGTAAAGATCCAGATTGATTTCTGTCATTTTCGCATGAAAATATTCCATCGCATCTTTTAATAAGGCAATACTATCATTTACTTTTCCGATTCCTTTTACCGTTCCGTTATTCATCAACATGGTTTTTTCCATTTGGCGAATTTCCATTTTCGTGTGCACTTCATTTAATTTAGATTGTTGCACTTCGATTGAATCGGTTAGCATTCTGATTTTTTTCAAAACATCTGCAGGAATTTCTTGCGGATCATTCACCACAGGGTCGGGTTGTGGATAAAACACATTATATTTTACATCGAGAATAGTAAATTCACCCACACCTCTAGCTTGCAAACTATTTGCATCCACATAGGGAGAAACTCCAGTGAATACAATTTCACTTACGCCCGCTTGAACAGTGAAATTTCCTTCTCTTAATAATTGTGCTCCATTTAAGAAGACAGTTACTTTTTTAATTTTGGTATTATCTAATTCAATCGAAGCGTTGGATTGAATTGCCATGTTATAGGCATTCGAAGACAATAGCCAATACAGCATTAACGTTTTCATACGATTAATTTTTAATTATTAATTCTTAATTCTTAATTACTCACTTTGTTCGTGAGATAGTTTTTAATTATTGCTGCAGTTCTCCTTTAGAAATGAATGCGCCAGTTCACTGAGTTCTGCTCTTGCGATGATATTCAGATTATCATAATTCAACACCGGCCAAGTGTTTATTTAATCCAAAACGCTGAATTATCAGGCAATTTAGAGTCAGTACAGGTCAAAAAGGGAAAGGTTCAAAGAGATTGGATTATTTTTTAGGCATATCCTTCTTTTTGGATGAAGCAGCATTGGAGTGCCACTGCCTACCAGCGAGCAATTTTTATAATTTAAACAATTGTATGAACTGAAGCTATTTTAGGTAACTTTGTATGACCAATCAATCTGCATTAAAATTTATTTTAGTAAATAAAAATTGCTCTTTACTTTCGCATTACTAATTCTAATATTACTTTTTAAATGGCTTTTTTTGCATCCCTTATAGATAGAATAAATAAAATTGGAACTGTTGACGGTGATGAAGGATTTCTTGTCAATAGAAAACGGTTTGTGGTTTATGTAGCCATTTTTATGAGCTTAGGTGGAATAATTTGGGGTATCATCTATTTGTTCTTAGAAAAATATTATCAAGCCGCAATCCCCTTTAGTTATGTGATTCTCTCGATTTTGAATATTAGTTATTTTAATTCCTCCAAAAACTTTGTATTCGTTCAGGGGTTCCAAACCGCAATAAGTCTTTTATTGCCGTTTATTTTTCAGTGGTCTGTAGGCGGATTTTACGAATCCGGTGGTGTGATGATTTGGGCACTTTTATCGCTGGCAGCCTCCCTAAGTTATTCTGATTTTAAATTAAGTTTAATCTGGTTGGCTTTTTATTTGGTTTTTACAGTTACATCAGGTTTTTTAGATTATCATTATTTTTCGGTAAATACAGGTAAGGTTAACCTTCTTTTAACACTAAACATTTCAGTAGTTTCTTCTCTTATTTTGGTTTTGGTCATATTTTATGTGAAGGAAAATTCAAAGTCGGTTAACAAAATTCGAGACACGCATCAAATGCTTATTCGGAGTGAAAAATTAGCAGCATTAGGTCAACTTTCGGCCGGTATTGCCCACGAAATAAATACGCCTTTAGGAGCTATCAAGGCCTTTTCGGAGGAATCAGCCTTTTCCAATAAAATTTTGGTAAAAAAACTTTCTGATCTTAATCAAAAATTATCCGCTGATGCCTTTCAGAATTTTTCGAAAATAGTAGAGACCTACAACCCCCAAGTGAATTTTATTTCCACGAAGGAAGAAAGAGAAAAAAGAGCATTGCTTCAGAAAGAATTGGAAAGTCTAAATATCAATAATAGTAGAACCATTGCACAAAAATTAGTTCAAATCGACATCTTTGAGATGAACGCTAATCTCATAGCTCTTAAGGATGAT
Source organism: Chryseobacterium gleum (assembly GCA_945865695.1). GTDB lineage: Bacteria > Bacteroidota > Bacteroidia > Flavobacteriales_D > UBA2798 > CAMBFX01. The sequence goes on from CAMBFX010000099.1 coordinate 5,286, forward strand.
CACTTTGAAGATGTGGTGAATGTTCTTTATATGATTTTTATCAATCAAAAAAATAATTTATCGGTACAAATTGCAGTTGGTAAGGCATCGAGAATTGTGCAGGCTTTAAAAATGTACTTGCATACCAATCGAACCGATATCTCTGAAAAATTTAGTTTAGAAGAGAGTATTAATACCATTCTGGCTATTTATCAAAACCAAATTAAACACGGCATCAATCTTTCCATAGATATACCAGATTTACCCTTAATCGAAGGTTTTGTGGAAGAAATTAATCAAGTTTGGACCAACCTTATTGTGAATGCTTGCCAGGCTATGAAATTTTCAGGTAATCTAGTGATTAAGGCCCGGCCAATGGAAAATTACGTAGAAATCATTTTCAAAGATAATGGATGTGGAATTCCGGATCAAATTAAGGACAAGGTTTTTGAGCCTTTTTTCTCCACTAAAGAGCGTGGTCAGGGTACTGGGCTCGGCTTAGATATTGTTGCAAAAATTATTGAAAAGCATCAGGGAAAAATATTCTTTACTTCAACAGTTAATGAAGGAACCACTTTTTTTGTACAGTTACCGTATAGCTTAAATTCGAAATAATTTTTAATTTTTTTGAAACGATAAAATTATGGAAACAGCAATAATTTGTGTAGACGATGAAAAGTCGATTTTATCCGGATTGGAGCAACAAATTCATAGAGAATTTAATGGACAATTTATAGTAGAATTTGCGCAAAGCGGTGAAGAGGCAATTGGAATTATCAATGAGCTTAGGGAGAATAATGTCGCTATTCCCCTTGTCATCACCGATCAAATGATGCCTGGCTTAAATGGAACTGAGCTGATAAATATTCTTTCGGAAAAATTACCGGAAACCAAATGCATCATGTTATCCGGTTATATCAATGCTGAGGAATTGAAAGAACACAGTAATACGAATTTAATAAGTTGTTTAGCCAAACCTTGGAATCACGAGGAATTGATGAATCTTATCCTTCAAAACGTCTTAAATTAAACTTAGTTCTGCTCTTGCGATGATATTCAGATTATCATATGTCTACACCGGCCAAGTGTTTTTTTAATCTAAAACGCTGAATTATCAGGCAATTTAAAGTCTGTAAATTTTAAAAAGGGAAAGGTTCAAAGGATATGGAAAAAAATTTAGAATTAAATATAACAAACCGCAGAGGTGCTGAGAACCGCTGAGTTTTAGAAAACAATTAATTTTATATTTTTCTCTGCGGTTCTCTGCGCCTCTGCGGTTAAAATTCTTCATTCTCTTCGTATTTTTTTTCTTATCTTTATACAAATCAAAATTCTATGACAACTACAACCATCCGCACCAAAGTACATAAATATATTGATGAAGCTGATGCTCAAGTTTTGGAAGTTGTTTTGAAACTTTTGGAAGTTTATAAAAGCCAAAATTCAAGTATGCTTTCAAGCGAACAACAAATGATTGTTATGGATAGAGCTGAGAAATATAAGGCAGGAAAATCGAAAGGATATTCAATTAAGGAAGCCAAAAAGATTTTAACGGGAAAAAAATTGAAGTAGAATGTCGAAATATAATTTGATTCTACAGGAAGAGGCAATTTTAGATTTACATGAGGCTTTTAATTATTACGAAAGTAAAAAGATTGGTTTAGGAGATGAATTTGAGGTGGAAGCATTTGAAGTTTTGGAACTAATTGAATCAAATCCTTATCTTTTTCAAATCAGATTCGGTAATTATCGAGAAGTTCCATTAAATAGATTTCCGTATAATATAGTTTATGAGATTTTAGAAGATGATATTATAATTAATGCCGTTTTCTTTACTAAGAAGTCCCCAGTTAAAAAAATTGTAAAGGGGAAATGATTATTCGAAAAGCTACGGATTAATAAAATTTAAAGAGATAAATTACTTCAAGGATATTTTCGTGAAATAAATTATCATTTGCTTATTATTGGTGTCTTCGTATTTCCAAACCATTTTTGAAGGACCTACTATTAATCTCTGAAAATATTCTTCGTGATTATCTGTACTTAAATTAAGCCATCTGCCATTCTGCTTGAAGTTTAAACTGTCATTTTCGAAAAGTATTTTTGTTTCATTTAAAACTTTAAAACTTTCAATTATAGAAATAGTTTTTGATTTTTCAATTTCAAAAACAGATGAAATTGGATTTTGAATAGAATCAATTGCCCATTTTCCAAAGATATTTTTATCGTAATCTAATTCTCTAAAAAGAAGAGAGTCTTCATTTTTACACGTAACAATATCTTTTCCAAGATCCTTATTTATAAAAGAGAAATCATAAGGAAAAATTATTCCTTGATCTATATAAAGGAAATTGTCTAGAGGGAAAAGAATTTCAGCATAACACAATTTAACGTTGATTGCGATGATTAATTTATTTTCCGATTTATCGTTTAATTCTATAAATGTATAATTATCAATATTTTCTTTGTTATAATATAATGGATGAAGATTTGGGACTACCGTCTTTGCAGAAACAAAATCCCACTTTTTATCATCAATATTGTGCGGAGTTAAAATTTTATTAAGGACTGAAAGTGATGCCTCGCTTAACTCAATTTCATCTTTCGGTTTCGCATTGCTATTCTCATTTTTTTTAGAATAACTACAGGAATATAGGATTATAAGAAATATTAAATAATATCTCATTTTTTTAGAATCAATAATTATTTACTCAATTAAACCCCAATCTTCTCTCCATCTCCACACTCAATTTTGGCAACTTGTTTCTCTCAACCAAGAAACTCGTTAGCGCAGCCAAATCTTTATAGATATAATGTTTGTCTAATGCACCTTTTAAATATTCTTTTCCTGTGCTTCCTCCGGTTCCAGTGCGCATTCCAATGATGCGATGCACCATGTTCATGTGACGGAATCTCCAGGTAGAAAGTAATTCGTCAATTTCTAAAAGATTATTCAGCAAACGGAAAGGAAAGGCCATCATCGGATATCCACGGTACAACATGATGAACATCGCTGCACGAGATGCTTTCGGAGACAAACTTCTTTCTTCTCCACCACCATTAATAAAAATTTCATCGAAGAATTTGATATTTTGTTTTTCACCTTCTACTAAACTCTTTTCATAAACACCTCTGTATTCACTCCAGAAAACAGGTAAATCTTTTTCAGTAGGAAATTGAGTAGTAAAATTTTTCCAGTTCACGGTCTCCTCGAAGAAAGGCATTCTTTCTAACCAAGCATTCACTAATTGTAACACAGAAGGAGCATCTTCTACATCACGAATTAATTTACGATGTTCTTCACGCAATTGTGAAATATAATATTCTTGTCCGAAACGATTTTGATATTTCAAACCTAATTTTGCTTCCATAATTTTAAATTGCCAGCTTTGAAATCCAGATGCAGGACGCAATAGATCTCTAAAATCTAAAAAGTCCATTGGCGTCATTGTTTCCATTACATCAATTTGTTGAACGAGTAATTTTAAGATAGTGCAAATTCTATCCTGACGATGCACCACCGTTTGCAATCCATGTGAATTATCGTTCACTGGCTTACTCATGATTTCTCCAATAGAATCAATTTCAAATAAAATTTGTTTAAACCAAAGTTCATAGGCTTGATGAATGATGATGAACAGCATTTCATCGTGCGCTTCTACTTTGTGCTTATCGCTTTCGCAATCTTGTGCGTTTAATAATTTATCTAGTTGAAGATAATCGCTGTAGTGTACGCCTCCGTTTTGCATGATGAGATTTTTTTGTAAAAGTAGTTTTTTTAGACACAGATGGCACAGATGGCACAGATATTTTTTGAAATTAATAATAGATAAATACGGTTTTACCGTTTTCGCCAAAGTTGTATTTTAATTTTAAAGACTTTAAAATCCAAAAAGTATTTTATCTGTGAAAATCTAATACATTATTGTCTTTATCTGTGCCATCTGTGTAATCTGTGGCTTGCATTTTAATTAAGAATAATGACAATTATTATTTATGATACTCCGCCAATTTCTCCCCCGGTGATGGTATAATCGTATCTACCTGAATATTTTTTGATCTACAAATTTCCATCACTATTTCCTGAAAATAAAAAGCAATTGATCCATTAAAACTTACTGGTAATTTTGATTTTTCATAGAGAGGGATGATATGATGATCGAACAATTCCATTAATGAATCTTTGACGATTTTTTTGCAATATACTGTATCAATATGTTCAGCAGCGAATAAGGCAAAAGAGGCTAAATATCTATTCGGGAACTCACTTCGGTATACAGATTCAATCACATTTTCTCTTGTCAATGAAAATTGACGAACAAATTTTTCAAATAAATCAGTGGGCATTTTACCAGTAAAAAAGTCATTCAATAATTTTTTTCCAATATGATTGCCACTTCCTTCATCTCCTAAAATATATCCTAAAGAAGGACGTATTTGCTCAATTTCCTTTCCATTGTATTGACAAACGGAAGAACCAGTTCCAATAATAGCCACAATTCCTTTTTTATCTCCACAACAAGCATGAGCAGCCGCCAATAAATCACTGGCAACATTTATTTTGGCTTGTGGAAATATTTTGCTGAGAGCCGATCTCATTTTCACTTTTTGCACTTCTCCACTGCATCCAGCTCCATAAAAAAACAATTGCGAAACATTCTGTTTAAAATTTTCTGGCAATTCTATTTCTATGATTTTAATCAGATTTTCTTCTGAAATAAACAAAGGATGCAAACCTTGTGTTACTGCAATTTTTAGTTCTTCGTTTAATAAATCTTTAGAACTTTCATTGGAGAAAATCCATTCGGTTTTAGTAGAACCACTATCTGCAATTAGTATCATGATGGATTAAAGATAGTAAAATACCTTATTTATGGTATTGTCCAAATGACTTGACAAGCCTAGTTTTGTCACATAATTTAAAATCAGTCTAAATAATAGTATATGACAATCAAGTATTTACTTTTAATTTTAGTTCTTATCCTTACAGTTTCAGGTTGTAAAAAAGAACCAGATATTATTGAGGATCCAGAGGAACCTATAGCTCCCACCACTTATAATTTTACGAATGTAAGTTATTCAGGCCAAACCTCACGAATGGCAATGCTCACAGAAATGGTCACATTAATGAAAACGGGTAACACTTCTGGAGTGAATGTAGATGCTTCTATTTTGAAAAATATGTTTCGCAATTCAGGAAATCCATTTACAGATGTGAATTTAAATACAAGTGGAAAACAACTCATCAATAAATGTTTTTATCTAGATACTACTTATTATTTAAATTATATGGATTCACTTCAGTCTATAAGTACAAGTTCGTTAGCTGGAAGTAACGGAGTAGCCGGCGTAGTTGTAAGTACCACAGATAACACAAAAAAATATTTGTTCAACGAGAGAGGATTAGAAATTACTCAAATTCTAGAAAAAGGAATTATGGGTGGTGTTTTTTATTATCAAGCACTCGCTTATTATTTAACGGATGATCAAATTGGCGCTACCGTTGATAATTCAACCGTTGTTTCAGGAGAAGGAACTGCTATGGAACATCACTGGGATGAAGCTTTCGGATATTTAGGAGTGCCCATAGATTTCCCTACTAATACAACAGGAATTATTTATTGGGGCAAATATTCAAATACTGTAAATTCTGTTTTGTATACCAACTCAACATTAATGAATGCATTTTTATTAGGAAGATTTTCAATATCAGCTGGTGATATGGCAACTAAATTTATTCAACGTGACATTATAAGAACTACTTGGGAAAAAGTTTGTGCCGCTTCTGTCATTCATTATTATAATGAAGCATTGACTAATTTTACAGATGATGCATTGCGTAATCACACTTTATCAGAAGCATTAGCATTTTTAAAATGTTTGAAATATTCTCCAGTGAAAATAATTACCAATTTAGAAATCGTTCAAATTGAAGCAATGATTGGAAATAATTTTTACAATCTAACCATCAACGGAATTAACAATGCAAAAGATGCATTAAGCACGATTTATAGTTTAGATTCAGTAAAAGATAATTTATAACAATGTTAAAAGGAAATTTTGCCTATTTATTAATCGCTTCTTCATTAATGATGTTGCTTTCTTGCCGTCCAGACGAAGAAGAACTTCCAGCTGCTGAGTTTGATCGTTCAGCTATGTTACAGAATTATGGTGATAATGTTATTCTACCAAATTACGAAAGAATGTCTCAATCATTAGATACCCTTTCAAATTTAAAAGATGTATTTATTGCTTCGCCTACCCAGCTAAATTTAGCTAATCTTCGTCAAGGTTTAAAAAATTCTTGGATCAATTGGATGTATTGTTCTTCCTTTGAAATTGGACCTGCTTCAACTGTTTTGCTTCGCCAAACGATTAATACTTTTCCAACGGATACTGTACAAATAAATTCAAATATTTCATTAGGCACGTATACTTTTGGATCAGCAGCAAATATTGACGCTGCAGGATTTCCTGCTTTAGATTTTCTATTGTTCGGAACAGGATCCAATGACGCCGAAATATTAAATGCTTTTACCGTTGATTTGTATTTTGCCAATAGAAAATCTTATTTGAACGATGTGGTGGAATATATTGAATCAAATTTAGATGTAGTTTATAATGCTTGGATTTCTACGGGTGGAAATTATATTTCTACTTTCAAAAACGCATCAGGAACTGATGTAGGAAGTTCGACTGGTATGTTGGTAAATGATTTAAATTTTGATTATGAAAATTTGAAAAACTTTAGAATTGGAATTCCATTAGGAAAACAAACATTGGATATTCCATTGCCTGAAAAAGTGGAAGTGTTGTATGGTAAATATGCATCCGAACTTTCGCGTCATTCTATTCGAAATATTGAAAATATTTATTTAGGAAGATCTCGATCTGGAAATGATGGACAAGGTCTTGATGACTATATTGCTTTTATAAAGGCTAATTATAATGGTGGCTCATTAAATGATGCTATTAAATTTCGCTTAAGCGAAGCAAAAACGGCCTTAGATAATATGCCCGATGATTTTGGTGATGCCGTGGTAAACAATTCTACAACTGTAAATGATGCATATCTTAAAATAGTACAGTTGCTAGTTTTATTAAAAACAGATATGCCATCTGCATTGGGTATTTTGATTACTTATCAAGATAACGATGG
>CAMBFX010000100.1 GCA_945865695.1 Chryseobacterium gleum
ACCAGATACAACCTGGCTTATGCTCAGAAAAAACTAGAAGAACAAAATAAAAAGAATCAGGATAAGAAAAATCAAGACAAAAAAGAACAAGATAAAAAAGATAAAGAGGATAAAGACAAGGATAAAGATAAGGATAAAAAAGACGATGAAAAGAAAGATAAGGACAAAAAAGATGATGAGAAAAAAGACAAGGACAAAAAAGACGGTGATGATGAAAAAGATAAAGGTGAAAATGAAAATAAGGAAAAAGCAAAGCCACAAGGCATAGACAAAAAACAAGCAGAACAGATTTTAAATGCACAGAACAATCGAGAGAAAGAATTACATAAAATGATGCAAGCGAAAAAAAATAAAGCAAAAAATCAAACAAAACCAGAGAAAGATTGGTAAAATGCAGAATAATTATTTTAAAATAAAATCATCATTCAATTCAAAAGGCTTTTCCCTTTTGATGGGATTATTATTTCTTCTAATCCCCGATTTTGTGTTTGCACAAGCAGTAAAATTTGAAGCAACGGTAAATAAAAATAATTGTGAAGTAAATGAAAATATCCAACTCACTTTTACTAGCAATACAAGTGGAGATTTGGAATTACCAGATATAAAAAACGGGAAAATTGTAGCAGGGCCTTCTACTGGTTATTCTACCTACATTTCAACTATTAATGGTAAAAGATCAGTGGTAACTTCCTACACGTATACTTACGTTCTACGATTTATCAAAAAAGGAGACCAATTGATTCCTCCTGCCAAATTAGTTACGGCAGATAAAACCTATTATACGCAACCTATAAATGTAGCCATTGGTGCTAGCACCAGTTCATCCAGTGGAAATGAAGCGGCTGGCAAAAATGAAGATGTTTTTATAACCATTTCTACCAACAAAAATAAAATTTATAAGGGTGAACATCTGGTAGCTACTTATAAATTATATTCTAGATATGTTCGTTACTCTCATCAATTAGTGGATATTAATTTCCCTACTCCATCTGGATTTTGGTTAAAGGATGTGGAAAATGCTGGAAAATTAAATATGATTGAAGAAACGGTTAATGGAAAAAGATATGGAGTGGTTGCCTTAAAAAAAACGGTTCTCTACGCACAAAAAAGTGGAAAGATGAAATTAGAACCATTTACTTCCACAGTTAAAGTTTCTGATTTTTTTGCGAGTGAAGATTTTAAAGTTACTTCCAATTCACCAGCTATTGAAGTTTTAGAATTACCCGCCAATGCACCCGAAGGTTTTAATGGGGCCGTTGGCGATTTTAATTTTGAAGTGAAATATTCCAAATCTGAATTGAAAGTAAATGATGCATTAGATATTACTATTACCATTCGAGGAAATGGAAATATTAAATTACTGGATGATTTTGTATTGGAATTACCCAAGGAAATGGAAAAATTTGATCCTGAAATTACGGATACGGTAAACGTAACTACATCTGGAATGACAGGAAGAAGAGTGTATAAATATTTAGTGATTCCGCGTGCATCTGGAAAGTATAAATTACCTATAATAAAATTCAGCTATTTTGATCCCGAAAGTAAATCCTACAAAAGTTTAACCTCTGGAGAATTTGAATTGAATGTTTTAAAGGGTGACGGAACCGAAGATAATACCGTAATTAATAAATCGGGAGAACTAAAAGTGATTGATAAAAATATTCACGATTTGCGTGCATTTGAGAATGATAAAAGAGTAAAAGGAGATTATTTTTTCGGCACAGGATTATTTTTTATTTCTTGGTTAGCTGGTCCACTTGCCTTTTTCTTATTCATTTTCATTCGTAAAAAATCAGAAAAATCAGAACAACAATTAGGACAACAGAAAATAAGAAAAGCAACTCGTATTGCGATTAAACAAATGCAACATGCCAAATCATTATTGGATGGAAACAATATTCCAGGATTCTATGAAGAAGCCATGAAAACATTGTATGAATATACTTCCACAAAATTAAGATTGTCGAATGCTGAATTCACTAAAGAGAATATCCGAAAAATAATGATTGAGAAAAAAATTGAAGAAAATACCATTCAACAATTTGTGCAGATTATTGAAAAATGTGAGATGGCCAGATTCGGTGGTTATGCTTCGGGCGGAGAATCTGGTTTATATAATGAAAGCATCCGTTTGATTGAAGATATGGAGGATAAATTATGAAAAAGTTGATTTACCTATTGTTTTTTATCTTCGTTTCTGGTAATATTTTTGCCAGTGACGAAGAAATATTTGCGAAGGCAGAAAAATTGTATCGTGCCGAGAAATACGATGAAGCCATAAAATTATATGAATCTACGCTGGAAGAAAATGAAATTTCAGCGGTCACTTTTTTCAATATTGGTAATTGTTATTACAAAAAATCAGATTTTATTCATGCTTTGTTGTATTATGAAAAATCGGCAAAATATGACCCAACAAATGAAATGACCAAGTTGAATATCGAAATTACACAATCAAAAATAACCGAAAACAAAGAAGATTTGAATACCGGAATTTCAGGTTGGTTTTATACTATTGTCAATTCGCGAAAAGCAGATCATTGGACGTATTTATCTATAGGTTTATCCATTCTTGGAACTGTATTTTTATTTTTAATGTTTTTTAGTCCTAAAATTTCATTGAAAAGAATGTCGTTAGCAACCGCTTTTGTTTCCTTTGCATTTTCAATTATTTTTATGTTTTTCTCTTGGTCGCAAATCAGCTATTTTAATGCGGATGATACGGGAATCATTATCACTACCAATGCAGAAGCCAGAAGCGAACCTACTGCGAATTCTAAAGCTGTATTTATTGTTCCAGGTGGGATGAAAATAAAAATCCTGCAAGAAAAAGAAGATTGGACAGAAATATCCTTGAACGCGAATGTGGGTTGGGTAAAAACCGAGGAGCTAGAAAGATTATAATTTTTTTTACTTTACTTTTATTCTAACATTAATCAAACTTTTAAAATTGAATATTCAATAATTATCTACGGCCTCTTACACAATCGGTTTGATTGATAAAAAAAATTCATTGGTAAAAACAGTGAAGTTTGCGAAGGAATAATGATTCTACACCAACTCCTTAATAATTCTCTCCACTGAATATCCTTCGGCCTCTGCCATGTAATTTCTTACAATTCTATGACGTAAAATAGGTTCGGCAACGGCCTTTACATCTTCAATATCTGGAGAATATTTTCCTTTTAAAATGGCATGTGTTTTTGCTCCTACTACCAAATATTGCGAAGCACGTGGTCCTGCTCCCCATGAAAGATATTTATTTACAATGGCTGGAGCGCCTTCTAAATTCGGACGAGTTTTTCCTGCTAATTTCACTGCATATTCCAATACATTTTCTGGAACAGGAACTCTTCTAATCAATTGTTGGAAATACATTATTTCTTGATCATCCAAAATTTTATTTAATTGTGGTTTATGATCACCTGTTGTGCTTTTTACAATCGCTAATTCTTCTTGATAACTTGGATAATCTACCCAAATATTAAACATAAAACGATCGAGCTGTGCTTCCGGTAATGGATAGGTTCCTTCTTGCTCAATTGGATTTTGTGTTGCTAAAACAAAAAACGGTGCAGGCAATGGGTATCTTTTCCCTGCTGTAGTCACAATTCTTTCTTGCATCGCTTCCAATAGTGCAGATTGAGTTTTTGGAGGCGTACGGTTAATCTCATCGGCCAAAATGATATTGGCAAACAAAGGTCCTTTTACAAATTTGAATTGACGTGATTCATCCAAAATTTCTGAACCAACAATATCGGATGGCATTAAATCGGGAGTAAATTGAACACGATTAAAAGATAAACCTAATGCATCCGCAATGGTATTTACCAATAGCGTTTTTGCTAATCCTGGAACTCCCACCAACAAACAATGTCCATTACTAAAAACAGAAATCAAAACTTGTTCGATTACTTTATCTTGACCAACAATTACCTTGGCAATTTCTTTGTTCAATTCTTTGTATTTAGCAACGAAATGATCTACTGCTTCTTTATCGTCTTTAAAATTCATGTTAAAAGTATTGTTGTGTGAATATACTAAATTTTATTTACCCATTTGCCATTGATAATCGTAATCGCATTTTCTAAATCCTTCTTCTATCCAAACAGAGGTTGATTTAGATTTTCCTTGCACCCACTTTTCTAAAGCTTTATCTTCTGCATCAAACTGAGCCGCTTTTTTCACCATATTATAATCGGTATCTAAAGAGGCGATATGAGGAGCAAATCGATTATTCAATTTTACAATTCTAAAATAAGTTTCTCTATCTGGAGATTCATATTGCGCAGGTTTTGAAATTTCTCCAATTCTCATTGCATCTACCATTAAAAAGGTAGCAGCATCCATTTCATTCACCGGAATTTTTGTTTCTCCATTTTGTGGATTCAAAACTACTCCACCATTCATTTTCGTTTCATCATCTTCTGAATATTTTGCAGCAGCTTCATCAAATGTAATTGTTCCATTCTTAATCACATTTACAACACTGTCCAGTTTAGTAATTACTTTTCTTCTTTCAGCATCACTCACTTTGGGCACTAATAAAATATGACGACAATTATATTCATCTCCTCTTCGCTCGATTAATTGCATCACGTGTATTCCAAATTGCGATTCAAATGGCTCTGTAATTTCTCCTTCTCTCATAGAAAAAGCAGCCGCATCAAATTCAGGCACCAACATTCCTCTTCTCACAAATCCAACTTCTCCACCTCTTTTTGCTGTTTCAGGATCCATTGAAATCAAACCAGCTATGGCTCCAAATTTATAAGTTCCGTCAACAATCTGTTTGCGATAATCCACTAAATCCTTTTTTAATCTTTCCTTTTCGTTAGGATCTACTTTTGGCTTAATAATAATATGCGCCATCTCTACTTGTGCATTTACATAGGGAATACTATCCTTATGTAGAGAATTATAATAAGCTTTCACTTGGCCAGGTGTAACTTGAATATCTTTGGTAATGCCTTGTTGAACTGTTTGTGCTCTTAATTTATCTTCAATTTGTTCATAGAATTCATCCTTGATTTCTACAATTGATTTTCCATATTCTTTTTCTAGATTCTCTCTCCCGCCTAATAATCTTTCGAAATACTTGATACGATTTTCTAATTCTCCGTTGATTTGTGCGTCACCAACTTCCACACTATCGATATCAGCTTGTGTTAATAATAAATTTTGAAATAGTAATTGCTCCAATAAGAAACATCTTGCATTTGCTCCCAAATCTTGTCCACTATTGATCATTTGAAAACGTTGCGTTTCGATATCCGAATATAAAATTGGACGATCACCAACAGTGGCCACTACTCGATCTATATTTTTTACTTGAGAAAAACCTCCTAATGTGAAGGTCATCAAAATTATTACTAAACTATTTTTAATCATTTTTCCTTTTACATTTAATCATTCTCGACACTAACTTCATCCTCATCATACGCTGTTTTAATCAAATTATTGCGCAATTCCTTTAATAGAGCGTTCATTCTAGATTGTAAAATACGCGATTTAATATTTTCTCTTTCTAAACTAAAAGGCGATGTTTCTTCTTTCAAACGATAATCCAAAATATTTAAAACATAGGTGTATTCATCGTCACTAAAATGCACCATTTTATTTCCTTTAAGAAAAGAAACCTTATTGGGAATTTCCAATGGAACATCTCTTAAAATATCATTCAAAAAAATCCAATTATCTCTGTCTTGATAAAAAGAAACGGCATTCTTCGCACAAAACTCATCTAACTTCAACCAGTCTTCTCTTTTCTCAGATTTAATCCACTTCAATACATTTTCTTCTCCTGCTGTTCCCTTTTCTAATTTCACATACAAACACTTCAGGATATAATCTTTCAGTTCAAAATCATGTTTATTATTCTCATAATACAGTTTCATTTCCTGATCACTCACCAATGTATCGAGTTCTTCTTCCATCTTTTGCTTTTCGAACTCATAAATCATCAAAGAACGCTTGTATTTTGCCAATCGATTTTCAATAATCTCCTTCATTCCCGATAATTTTTCTTCGGCATGATGAAGCAAAATATTTTCACGTATCCATGTCTCGGTATAATCTTTTACAAATTCTAAACTATCTTCCTCTGATAATCCCGATGGTAAAGCTTCGAGAATTTCATTGGTATAAAGTTTATAATCATAAACCGAAGCCACTTCTTTTCCTTTTTCTGTTTCTTCATTAGACGAACAAGAGAAAACAAAAATAAAAGCTGATAAAAAAACAACTTTAAAAAAAGAAGCCGGAACGTGTCCGGCACTCTTCATTTTATTTAATACTGTAAAGAACATCTTTAAAAACTTCTACCTTATATTTTTGCTCCAGTTCATCAATCCAAATTCTTTCTAAAAACCCTTGGTAATCGGCGGTGATAATGCCTTTTGCTTCGGCTAACGTTTTATTCATTGGCTGAAGAACTTCTTTTATTTTCACAATTATAAATTGTCCGTCCTTCTCAATTATTTGCGACATTCCCACTTGAAGATTAGTTGATTTCAAAATCTCTTTATCATCTTTTGGATATTTTCCAGATTCGATTTTTAAATTCAACTGCGAATCTTTATTGTATTTTTCTTTTAACAACTCATTGGTTATTGGTAATTTTTCAATTTCTGGGCCTGTATTTTTTGACTTCCCTTTTTTACCTTTTGATTTTGACTTATCATCTTTTAAATCTTCAACCGGTTTCACCTTTTCTTTTTCAATATAACCAGCAGTTAAATCTTTGCTTAAGTTATTAGCAATTTCTGCTGATGAACAAGTATAAATTTCTGCATTGTACCTCACCGGCCACATGTATTTATTATTATTTTCTGAGTAATAAATACGCAACCCAGCAGTGTCTTTCACTGCTTTGTTCCACACTTTTTGATCGGTTAATTCAAATAATAAAATTCCATCACGATATTCTTTCATCAACAATCTAAAATCTGTATAAATTTCTTCTAATCTGGAATCTTCATAAGTGTTCAATTGGTCTTGCATGAAATAACGATAAGAACCTTCGATGTATTTTTTTAAATCAACCGTTTTATCATTACGCTGATTGGCTTCCAAATAAACAGCAAAATCATATTGATAAAATTTCTTATCAGCGAAACTGAACATGATTTTCTTTTTCATCGCTTCTACTTTCTTTGGGTCAACCGGAATCACTTCTTTCACCACATCCTTTTTTTCTTCTTTCACTTCCTTGATTAAACCTTGGCCTTCTGAATTAGAACTAGAACCGCTGCCAGTTGGACGAACATAGGTTTTTGCAGCCATCATGTACTCTTTTCTCCAACGACCTTGAAGAATGCTTGTATCAACGGTGGTGTAAAATAAATCTAAAGTTGAAATAGTTTCTTTGTATTTATATTTTGCTTTTAATTTATCTACAAAGGCTTTTTTGGGAATTACTGAACGTGAATCACGAGAAATCTTTTGTTTCAAAGAACCTTTCATTTCATCGAATGTTTGCAATGGAACTTTTTCTAATAATTTAATAATATGATATCCATAAGATGTTTTAACTAATCCACTAACATCTCCCACATTTTTTAAATCAAAGGATGCGTTTTCAAATTCCAAAACCATTTTACCAGGTCCAAACATAGCTAGTTCTCCTCCTTTTTTTGCACTACTTTGATCATCTGAAAACTGTTTAGCAAGATTTGAAAAATCTTCACCTGCTTTAATTTTTTCAAGTATTTCATTCGATTTTTTAGAAGCAGCTTCTTTAACCATCGGATCATCTTCATCTTTAAATGCCACTAATATATGTGCTACTTTCACTTGTCCACGTGCAGCTCTTCTATCTGTTATTTTGATGATATGATAACCAAACTTGGTTCTAATAGGATTAGAAACATCTCCCGTTTTCATTTTATAACAAGCCGACTCAAAAGGATAAACCATTTGCATAGCGGTAAAATATCCAATATCTCCACCGTTCTTCACTGCACTTGGATCATCAGAACCCGTTTTACTTCCTGCTAACGTTGCAAAATTTTCTCCTTTTAAAATTCTATTTTTAAATGCTAATGCTTTGTTATAAGCAGCCAAAGTATCTTTTGGGATAGCATCCAATTCACATTTCACTAAAATATGACTGGCACGAATTTCTTCTTTCATTCTGTCATAAGCTTCTTTAACCAATTCTTCGCTCATGGCATTATCCGTCATATACGGTCTTGCTAATTGTTTGCGATAGCCTGCTAATTCATCACGAAATTTTTTCGTAGTATCTAAACCTAACGATTCTGCTTCTGTAACTTTCAATTTGAATTTGGTAAATAATACCATGTATTCATCTAAAGCTTTCTGTGTAATCACCGAATCTTTTAAATTCTTGGTGAAAATAGCTTTAAACTCTTCTTTGGAAACTGTTTTACTTCCTACCTTCATTAAAATAGGATCTTTTGTTTGACCGAAAGAAATCATCATGGTCAATGCAAGAATTCCTGTTAAAATTGTTTTTTTACTTTTCATTGTTATATCTTTTATTTTATGAACGTGCACTATAATTTGGAGCTTCACTTGTAATGGCAATATTATGGGGATGACTTTCTCTCACTCCCGCAGCTGTAATTCGAATGAATTTTGCTGAGCGAAGTTTATCAATTGTTCCTGCACCACAATATCCCATTCCTGCTCTTAAACCTCCAACCAATTGGTAAATTACTTCACTCAATTTTCCTTTGTATGGAACTCGTCCCGAAATTCCTTCTGGAACCAATTTCTTTACATCATCTTCCATATCTTGAAAATATCTGTCTTTTGAGCCTTGTTGCATAGCTTCAATGGAACCCATTCCTCTATATGATTTGAATTTTCTACCTTCAAAAATGGTTGTTTCTCCAGGAGATTCTTCAACACCTGCAAACATACTGCCAAGCATAATGGTATCGGCTCCTGCTGCTAATGCTTTCACTATATCTCCAGTATAACGAACACCGCCATCTGCAATCAACGGAACTCCTGAGCCTTTAAGGGCTTCAGCCACCATCATAATTGCAGTTAATTGTGGAACACCAACACCTGCAATAACTCTTGTGGTGCAAATAGAACCTGGTCCAATTCCTACTTTTACAGCATCAGCGCCCGCATCAACCAAAGCTTTTGCTGCTTCTCCTGTTGCAATATTTCCAACTACTACTTGTAATTCTGGAAATTTACTCTTAACACTTTTTAACGTATCCACCACGCCTTTTGAATGGGCATGCGCAGTATCAATTATCACTGCATCCACACCCGAATTTACCAATGCGGCAACTCTTTCCATTACATCACCTGTAACTCCAACAGCTGCAGCTACACGTAATCTCCCTAAATGATCTTTACAAGAGTTAGGATGCTCTTTTAGTTTAATAATATCTCTGTAGGTAATTAATCCTACTAATTTGAAATCAGCATCAACAACAGGTAATTTTTCAATTTTATTTTTCTGGAGAATTCCTTCTGCATGCAATAAATCCATTCCTTCACTAGCTGTAATTAAATTTTCATCGGTCATGATATCGGCAACTGGCTTATTCATCTGTTTTTCGAAACGTAAATCTCGATTTGTCACAATTCCCACCAATTTTCTAATACCATCCACAACTGGAATACCACCAATTTTATTTTCGGCCATTAATTTTAATGCATCACCAACCGTTGCGTTCACAGAAAGTGTTACAGGGTCTTGTATCATCCCGCTTTCTGAACGTTTTACTTTTCTAACCTCTGCTGCTTGTCTTTCAACACTCATATTTTTATGAATTACTCCAATTCCACCACCTTGAGCAATAGCAATAGCTAGAGCAGATTCGGTAACTGTATCCATTGCCGCGGATACAAAGGGAGCATTTAATGTAATATTTCGCGAGAATTTAGATTTGATTTGAACCTCTCTAGGCAAAACTTCCGAATAAGCAGGAACCAACAAGACATCGTCATAGGTTAATCCTTCGGTAGTAAATCTATCTGAAAAAAGTGTCATTTGAATTTAATATTTAGTTTTAAATTCCGCCAAAATTAACAAAATTATCCTAGTAACGGACATTTATTTATCGAAAGGGAAATGGGATTTTAACAAGAATTAACTGGAATTTTTAATACTGAAAAATCAGTTTAATCTTCGGATGTTTCGAATTTGTCAATTCGCTGATAAATATGTAAACAAAAATCAACTACCAAAGCACCAATGCCTTGTTCAAACATTTGCCATCCAAAATCACTGATTATATGCTTCATCCCGCGCTCTTCGTAGGATAAGCCCAAGGTAAAAACTAATAAATAAATCGAAAAACCTACTACTCCACCCATTAAAATTCGTTTGGTGGTTTGGTGTTCTTGAAAATCAATCTTGAAAAGAATGAAATTAATGGCTAATGAAATCAAAAAATAAACGATACAGCTTAAAAAAATAAAAACTGGAAAAGCAAGGGTAAGATTTTTAAAATCATTGAGAACTAATCCATGCCAAACAAATGATAAAATCATCATCACCACCATGGCTAGCAAGGTTGAAATAATGATGCGCTTAAATTTAAATACGTGGTTCATTTCCAACTACAAAATTACAAAAGAATTTCAATATTTTAAAACCAAATGATAAAATCACAAATATAGGGTTCCAAATAAACATTTTAATGGACTGTTTGAACGAGTTAATGAGATGGATCAAATCAATAATTATGCTTAATTTCGGCAAATGCAGATGAAATACATACTTCTTGTCGTTGCAGGGTTTTTCTGCCTTTTTTCGTGTAAAAAGGATTTAACTAGACCATCATGGGAAGTGGATGTTAGCGTTCCACTCATTTATTCTTCTATGGGATTAGAAAATTTGATTCCTGATTCACTTCTTTCTACCAATTCTAATGGAGAAGTTTCACTCGTTTTTAATCAGTCGGTTTTTAAATTAAATCTGGATACTTTACTAAATTTGCCAGATACAACAGTAACTGATACTTTTTCCATTCCAGCTCCTTTTCCATCATTAAGTATTAATCCAGGACAAACCATTATTTCTGCTACTGAAAACAAACGTTTTGATTTAGATGATATCGAATTATCTAATGTGAAAATTAGAAGCGGAGAAACATCATTTCAAATTAGTAGCACTATATCCCAACCAACAGTTTATGAATATACTATTACCAACGCGCTAAAAAACGGACAACCATTCAATTTTACCATCAATGTTCCTGCAGGATCTGTGGCCAATCCTTCAATAGTAAATGGAATTTATGATTTTTCAGGATATGAATTAGATCTAAAAGGCGATTCAGGAAATGAATACAATAAATATAAAACCATTATTAAAGTTTCATTAGCCTCTTCTGCTAGTGTAACTACGGTATATAGCTATGATAAAGTAATTGTAAAAAATACTTTTTCTAATTTACGCCCATCGTATGCTAAAGGATATTTTGGCTCACAACAAATTGATATTCCCTATGAAGAAACCGTATTTGATTTTTTAACTAATATATACGGGACATTAGATTTAGACCAAGTAAATATAAATTTTGAAATATTAAATGGAATTGGAATTGATGCCACCGTAAAAATTGATACGTTGAAATCGGTGAACACAAGAAATGGAAATGAAGTTTTATTAAATCATTCTTTCATTGGTAATTCTATTAATATTAATAGGGCTACCCATACAGGAATTACAGCTGTGGAAAGCATCTATTCACTCATTTTAAATAATGGAAATTCAAACACCGATTTATTTTTAGAAAATCTTCCAGATAAAATTGGAACTTCCATGGGTATTCTAATAAATCCAATGGGGAATATTTCTGGTCACCAAGATTTCTTGTATGATGATAAAACTTTTGATGTTAGCGTAAATGCTGAAATTCCGCTTAATATCATTGCGTCTGGAGTAACGCTATCGGATACATTAGAATTAAATATCGATGCAGAAAATGCGGATAATGTAAATGAAGGTGTTCTTCATATTTTTGCGGATAATGGTTTCCCCTTCTCAGCAGAAGTGCAATTATATTTATTAGATGCAAGTGGCCAAATTATAGATTCGGTAATCAATCCAAATTTAATTTATTCAGCCTACACCAACACTTCTTTTATTGTTACATCATCCCGTGAAACTAGGTTAGATGTTCGATTAAATTCTTCACAAATCGCTCATTTATTGAATTCACAACGATTATTGATTAAAACAATTTTTAATACCGCTTCCCAAACACAACATGTTCAATTGTTCAATAGCTATAGAATCGGAATAAGAATAAGTACAGAATTAAATTATACCGTTGAATAAACTATTTACGATATTGCTTTTTTCATTTTTAGCATTATCATCTTATGCCCAAGATTTG
>CAMBFX010000101.1 GCA_945865695.1 Chryseobacterium gleum
GCTGTAAGAATTGCTCTTAGCGGGTGTGCAGAATAAAATGATTTGATTCTTTCGATCATGGTTCGGCAAATTTAACTAAATTTGATTCTAACCACGCTTTTTTTCATGAAAACACTATTTCTTATTCGACACGCCAAATCCAGCTGGGCAGAGCCTGAAATGATGGATTTTGACCGTCCGCTGAACGATAGAGGTAATGAGAATGCTCCTTTCATGGGGAAATTATTGAAGAAAGAAAAAATATTTCCCGATTTGATTATTTCAAGTCCGGCCAAAAGAGCTATTAATACCGCCCAAATAATTGCTGATGAAATTGATTATCCAAAAAATAAAATTCAAGAAGAACCAAAAATTTATGAAGCGAATGTAAAAACGCTTTTACAAATCATTAATTCGCTTGCTGATGAGAATGAAACAGTATTTCTATTCGGACATAATCCAAGTTTTACCGAATTTTTAGGTTATTTGACAGAAGCCTATATTTCAAATATTCCCACCTGTGGAATTGCACAAATTGAATTTGATTCGGAATCATGGAAAGAAGTTTCGAGGGAGACGGGAACGATGAAGAACTTTTTTTATCCGAAGATGTTTGAATAATGTTAGAAAGTTCAAAGGTTTGAAAGTTCTAAAGTAAAAAATGCTACACTCGATTTAATTACTGTAAACTGCCTACTGAGAACTGAAAACTACTCCAACTTCTCCCTATACAAATACTTATTCTGCAAGGATTCGAAAGGACGATAAATATAATAAGCATAACCGTTTTTCACTTTCAATTTTTCGGGATATTTATAATACAAAGGATGCACTTTTTCAATTTCGCCCGTTGTTGTATTCAATTCCTTCAGATAATATTTTCCCCCTCGAAGAAAGACAGAAAAAATTCGTTGCTTGTTTCGATCTTGCACCAATAATTCTTCCCATTCTTTTTTATCATTGGAAGTATGATAAGAAATCTCCATTGAATCAATCACATGATTATTTCTATCGTAACGAAACATTTTGTTTTTATAATGATCAAAAATTAAAATGGTATCATTCTTCACAAACATGGGAGCATACAATTGTTTATAGTAAAGAGAATTTGGAAATCCCGACCAAACAGCCGCCCAAATTTCTTTATCGATTCCTGTTGCCATTTCCATTCGCACTGATTCTAATTTATCTCTTCCGCTGAGATATTTATATTGCGCTCGAAATAATTCCATTAAGGGTTTATCTACCACTGTTGTTAATTTGGTTACATTACTATCAATCGTACTGTAGGCATAATAATCAAAAGCCGGATAAAACGAAACGAAATTGGAATAATAGGCTTTATAATTGGTGGTATCTACCCAAGGTTTGATTTGCTCTTCGAAAAATTTCTTTTCGGTTTTGGTTAAAGATAAAATATCGTCTACCACTTTCATTTCGAAAACATCTTTTTCACATACTAGAAATAAATTTCCCATAAAATCACGGTAAAATTCTTTGGCAATATCCAACACTTCATAGGAAGAAAGTATAGTTCCTTTTTTATCGGTATAAATAACTTTACTGGATTTATTCAATCGTTGCTCGTAAACAAGCATGACAAAATTTTCTTCACCCACAAATTCAAAATCAGAGACATTCAGTTTATCACTTCCAAACACCGTTTCTACTGGAATACCAGAAACAGTAGCTGGCCCGAGCATTTGAAAATTCAAATTAATTTCTAATCGTAAAGTATCTTTCAATCCTTTTTTAATTTCTCGTTTTTTGATGGGATATTTATAGGTATCATAACGAACATCCGATACAATTAAAGTATAAACTTTATCGGGAGCAAAATTTACTATTAATTCAAATTCACCATTGCGATTGGTTAAAACATATTTATCGGGAGAACTTTCGATATACACTTTTGAATCTTTGATTTCGATGACCGAATCATTGTAAGTTTCGGTGACGTGACCTTTAATAATGAGTTTTTGCTGTTGAGAATAACCTACAACGGGTAAAAGCAAAAAGAGATATTTTAGGAGACGTGTCATGCGGTTTTTTTAGGTAGATGCAGGGGAAGGGTGAATTCCATAAAAATAAAATTTCCCATTCCTCCCCCTGCCCCCTCCGTGAGGGGGATATGACTCCACATAATTTTCATTTGCCTAGCATTTTACCTGCAACTTTCAACATTTTAAAATACAAGGGAAGATTTTGGTGTTTGATGAAGTAATATTCTGAATCTTCGGCTCCGAATTTTTTATAGAAAGTTGCTACATTGGTTATACGGGAACCTCCAAAATCGAGTTGCGATTTTTTGCCTGCGTATTTTTTAATCAATTCATCAAACATAAAATACATTGCGCCCACTTTTTTGCCTTTTTCATTTGCAGAACCTTTCAGATAAACTAATTTATTATTCCAATCAAAAAAATAACCGGCAGAAATAATTGAGCCATCGGCATCCAAAACATGAACACAAAAACCTTTTTTATTTTTGATTCCCGTTTCCATTAAAAACTTCAGCTTTTTGTAATCAGCGGATTTGATTTCCTTTATTTCATCACCTTTACTCTTGCGAAACAAATCAATCACCGCATCTACATCATTAGATAAAACCATTTTCAGATTTTCCTTTTGGGCTTTTTTTATAGACCGTTTGGCATTCTCATGATAACCTTTCGAAATTTTAGAATAATCATCTTCTAAATACAAAAACTGGTGTTTCCATTTTTCTACTTTGAATTTCTTGGAATCAATTCCACGAATATCGCGTAAAGAAAATTCTACTTGACGAAAATCTTTGGGTAATTTTTCGATGATACTTGCTGGAGAATGTTTTTCATCCAATGAACAAACAATTTCTCTCGAGAAAAAAGGTTGATAGATCAATTTCAATCCCGCTTTTTTCTTGTATGGAAACAACATTACATTCTTACTTTTTTCATCACGAGCAACCATCCAATTTTCTGCAAGCGCATCCATGTACCAAGAAAGGGAATAAACATTACCTCCAGGAATTTTCTCTAAGAGATTATTCCATTCCTCATCATTGATTTTATTTCGAGAGATAAATTCTATCACACTATTTTTTTAAGCTGCTTCCACATAATCTAAATCCTTCGAAAAAGTTTCTTTCAATTTCCATGTAGCAAACAACGCTAAGGTCATGCAAATAATTCCCACGATTAAGGCTGACGTAACATTTCCAACTGCAAAACCCAATAATAATCCATTTAGCATTTGTAATAAAGGAACAGAACCTCTCACAAAATTAGGAACCGTATTAGTTACTGTAGATCGAATATTGGTGCCAAATTGTTCAGAAGCGATGGTAACGAAAATTGCCCAATAACCCGTAGCAGTTCCCAATAAGAAACAAACCAGATAATACGAATCAGCAGAAATTCCATGGGTGAAAAACAAGAAATAAATCACCATTATAAATGAGAAAATCAAATACATAAAAACTACTTTTCGTCTGCTTTTGATAATTTGGGAAATCAATCCGCTCAATAAATCTCCAATAGATAAACCGATATACGCCCATTTGATGGCTTCTCCGTTCACCACTTCTCCTTGAATATTGAATTCCTTGGCAAAAACTTCTTGCGACATAGCAATCAATAAACCGATGATATACCAAATGGGTAATCCCACCAAAATACAATACAAATATTTCAATGCATTTTCTTTATTCTTAAATAGTATTCGGATATCCCCTTTTTTTACATTTTTATCAGAGAGATTCTTAAACATTCCCGACTCAATGGTTCCTATACGCAATAATAATAACATTAATCCTAATCCACCTCCCACTAAATAGGCAACCTGCCAATTAGAAAAAGTCGTATTAAAAATATTTCCTAAGAAATTTCCGATGGCTTGTCCTTTCATTCCAACTACAGCAGCCACCACCGCACCAAGCGCACCAAAAGTTACAATGATCATGGTTCCGTAACCACGATTTTCTTTGCTCATGGTTTCGGCAACGAGCGTAATTCCTGCTCCTAATTCTCCCGCAAGACCAATACCTGCAATAATTCGAATAAATGCATAAGTATTTACATCCGTTACGAAAGCGTTGGCCACATTAGCAATCGAATACAATAAAATAGATCCAAATAAAACAGTTAATCTTCCTTTTTTATCTCCCCAAACTCCCCATAAAATTCCACCAATTAGCATTCCTAACATTTGCATTCCGAATAAGAATTGGCCGGTGTTTTTTATTTCATCGGGCGAAGCACCCACCATGATTTCTTTTAAACTTTCAATCTTCACCACATTGAATAATACCAAATCATAGATATCTACAAAATAGCCCAATGCAGCAACGATAATAAGGAAAATAGCAGGGTTTTTGGCTTTTATAGTCATGTAAATAATTTATTCTTGCCCGTAAATATAATGATTCGCCAAAAAAACTGGTAATTTTATGCTATAAATTAAAAAATAAATGGCCTCTACTCTTTTAATGGTTGAACCGAATGATTTTGGATTTAATGAAGAAACTGCAGGAAGTAATTCATTTCAGAAAAATCCAAGAATTACTTCCTTCGGTGGTGAAGGAGTTCAAGATTCAAAATTGCAAGCCCTACGTGAATTTAATTTAGCTGTAGAATTACTAAGAATAAATGATATTCAAGTAATCACTTTTCCCTCTCCTAAAAATTTCAAATGCCCTGATGCTGTTTTCCCCAATAATTGGTTTAGCACTCATCATAGTGGACAATTGATTATTTATCCGATGCTCACTCCTAATCGAAGAGCCGAGCGAAATCCATTGATTATTGATTATTTGAAAAATAATTTTGAAGTAAGTGAAATTATAGATTTAAGTGCAAATGAAAACGAGAATAAAATAATAGAAGGCACTGGAAGTATTGTTTTTGACCATGAAAACAAACTGGCTTATGCTTGTATTTCTCCAAGAACAAACGAAAAACTATTGGATGAATTATGTAAAAAACTAAATTATACTCCCATCGTTTTTGAAGCATTAGATTTAAATGGAAATCAAATTTACCATACCAATGTGGTGATGGCCATTGGTAAAAAATATTTCGTCATTTGCTTGGATTGTATAGAGAATACGTTAGAAAAATCAATGATCATTCAAAAAATAAAGGAAAGTGGAAAAGAATTGATTGAAATTTCAATCTCTCAAATGAATTCCTTTGCGGGAAACATGCTAGAGGTAGAAAATTCAGCAGAAAAATCTATTTTGGTAATGAGTAATACTGCTTACAACAGCTTAAATACTTCTCAAATCAAAATTCTTTCGAATTATTCGCAATTACTTCCCTTAGCTATAAAAACCATAGAAACCATTGGTGGTGGTAGCGCTAGATGCATGATGGCAGAAATCTATTTTAGCTCTAAAATACCGTAAAAAAGGTATGAGTAGTTTTTATTTTCCATTTACATTTGTGATATGAAAAAACTATTTTTTGGGTTAACCCTACTCTCACTTGGAGGTTGTTTTATCTCTGATACTCAGACGGACGCTGAAGGAAATGAAATGGTGGTGAATGTTTATTCACACCGTCACTATGATGTAGATAAAGAAATATATGCTGCTTTTGAAAAAGAAACGGGGATAAAAGTAAATGTGGTAGAAGACGATGCCGATAAATTGATGATTCGTTTGGAAAGTGAAGGAGAAAAATCTCCTTGTGATATTTTGATTACTGCGGATGCAGGAAGATTAGTAAAAGCAAAAGAAAAAGGATTATTACAAGAAATTGAAAGTGAAATTTTAAATAAGAATGTTCCCAAACATTTGCGTGATAAAGATGGTTGTTGGTATGCACAAACGGTTAGAGCAAGAATTATCGTTTATAATCCAGAAACAGTTTCGGCAGATTCACTTTCTACTTATGAAGATTTAGCGCATCCCAAATGGAAAGGAAAAATTTTAGTGCGAAGTTCAGAGAATATCTATAATCAATCGTTGATGGCATCCATGATTGCGAATAACGGTTATAAAAGTGCTTTTGATTGGGCGCTTAATTTAGTAGATAATTTTGCACGAGAACCCAAAGGAAATGACAGAGAACAAGTGGCAGCTATAGCGGCAGGAGAAGGAGATATTGCCATTATCAATACTTATTACCTCGGTAAAATGTTGGAATCAGAAAACCCAGAAGAAGTTTCGGCTGCAAAAAAAGTAAAAGTATTTTTCCCGAATCAAAATGATAGAGGTGCACATATCAATATCAGTGGCGGAGGAATTGTAAAAAATGCTCCACATAAAGATTATGCAATAAAACTATTAGAATTTATTTCTCGTCCAAAGAACCAGGAAAAATTTGCCAGTGAGAACAATGAGTATCCTCTATTAGAAAATATAAAACTCTCTCCGATTCTAGAATCATGGGGGAAATTCAAAATGGATCCATTACCTCTGAATAAATTGGGAGAACATTTGAAAGATGCATTGGTGATCTTTAATGAGAGCGGGTGGAAGTGAAGAAGAGCGAGAGAGAGAGCGAGAGCGGAAGAATTGAAATATAGTAAATAGAAATAAGTTATGTTAGTTATGTTAGTTATGTTAGTTATGTTAGTTATGTTAGTTATGTTAGTTGAAAAAACACAGACTAATTTATATGTTGTACAACTAGCGAAACAATCTAAACTAGCTAAACTAGCTTAACAAAAATTATTTACGATAAATGTCTTCAATACTTATAAATATCAAACAACGCGGAATTTTCCATTCAATTGGTATCTTGTTGTTGGTTTTATTGATTGGATTACCTTTTATTGTTATTGTTTACCATTTAATTTCCGCAGGTACTTCACAATTTGATTTACTTTCCCAAATTTTCGAATCGGATGTTATTTATAATAGTTTATTTTTTTTGATTTTCGTTATACTTATTGCTGCTGTTTTAGGAATTTCTACTGCTTGGTTTATTTCTCAATATGATTTTCCTGGAAAAAAATTTTTAAGTTGGGCATTGATACTGCCTATTACCGTTCCTACTTATATTATGGCATTTACTTATGTAGGAATATTGAATTACACCGGAACATGGCAAGGATTTTTAAAAAATAATTTCGGAGAATCAACTGCTGATTTTTTTCGTTTTGATGTAATCACACCATTTTGGTTAGTGATTTTTTTAGCGTTGTCGTTATATCCTTATGTTTATTTAGCTGCAAGAGTTGCCTTTTCTCGTCAATCTTCCACTTTAATTGAAGCAGGAAGATCAATGGGTAAAAATCATTGGCAAATCTTTTTCAAAATTGCATTACCCTTAGCAAGACCGGCCATCATTGGCGGTTGCATTTTAGTGGGAATGGAAGTATTAAATGATTATGGAGCGATGGCCTTTTTTGGAATTTCAACCTTTACCACTAGCATTGTTCACGCTTGGCAAGTAGATATACATTCTGCTTTAGTTTTGTCATCATTTTTATTTCTTACCCTTTTTATTTTGTTGATGACTGAAAGATATTCCAGAAGAAAAAAAGGATTTTCTGAATCCTTACGAAATAAACCTCTAGAATCGATGCCACTTAAAGGAAAATATAAATGGATGGTATTTTTCATTTGTTTGTTGCCATTCTTATTTGGATTTTTGATTCCTGTATGTCAATTAATTTCTTGGTTTTTTAAAACGTATTTGCATGTGATGGATAAAGATTTTTTTATCATGACGTATAATTCATTCACATTGGCATTAATTTCTGCTCTCATCACCACCGTTATTGCCATTTTATTAGCGCATTTTTATACTTATAAAAGAAACAACACTGCCTTCAGCAAACAATTCGTTACAATAGGTTATGCGATTCCGGGAGCCATCATTGCGGTAGGAATTCTGATTCCAGCAGGTTCATTGGGAAATTCATTTGATTATTTATTGATAGGAACCATTCCCGTAATGATTTATGCATTTGTTGTTCGTTTTTTAGCCGTTGCTTACCATCCCATTGAAGCTTCGTTTGAAAAGAATGCACAAAGCTTAAGAGAAAGTTCTCGTTCATTGGGAAAAAATAAATGGTTAACGCTACTGAAAATTGAAACACCAGTTATTCGAACGGCCATTTTATCAGCAGTAATTTTGGTTTTTGTAGATATTTTAAAGGAATTACCTTTAACCATGATTCTTCGTCCTTTTGATTTTCCAACGCTTGCCACCAACGCTTTTACCTATGCAAAAATCAATGAATCGGTGATGCAAAGTTCAAGTGCAGCATTAATTATTATCTTTATCGGTACGATTCCTGTTTTACTTTTACATCGACTAATGAAGAAATAAATGTTGAGAGCCGAAAATATAACTCGTAGATTAGATAAACAGTTTTCATTGGAGAATATTTCATTTTCTATTGAAAGTGGAAAAATCACTTGTATTTTAGGTGAAAGCGGTTCAGGAAAAACAACCTTACTAAGAATAATTGCAGGATTTGAAAAAGTAGACGAAGGAAAATTATTTTTCGGAGAAGAAGAATTAAACTCCAAAACAAAATGGATTACTCCCGAAAATCGAAATTTCGGATTAGTTTTTCAAGAATATGCCCTATTTCCTCATTTGACTGTAGAGAAAAATATTTTATTTGGAGCAAAGAATCCTACACAATTAAATTCGCTGATTGAACAAACCGGCTTGCAGGGATTAGAAAAAAAATATCCGCATGAATTATCTGGTGGGCAACAGCAACGTGTAGCATTAGCGAGAACATTAGCTACTTCTCCAAGGTTAATTTTGATGGATGAACCTTTCAGTAACTTAGATCATAGTTTGAGAGCAGAAATGCGTTTTCAGTTGAAAGAAATTTTAAAAAAGACCAATATCCCTTGTGTATTAGTAACGCATGATATAGAAGACGTATTATCCTTGGCTGATGAAGCCTTAATTTTAAAAGATGGTAAGATTTTACAAACAGGTACGCCTCAAACTATTTATGAGAATCCAGTGAATGAATACACCGCGAAACTTTTCGGAAAAATAAATAAGTTTACGAGCGAAGAATTGATGAAAGTAGCTGGCATCAAATCAGAAAATACAATGATGATTCGTCCAGATAAAATAGAAATTTACAATGATGAACTGGGTAAAATAAAGATTCTCGAACAACGGTTCATGGGATCGTTTGTTGAAATCGTGGGAATGTGTGAAGGAATAAAATTTTTAGTGTTTTGTAAAAATGAATTAGATTTTACTAAATTAGCATCCATAAAAATTAATCCTGCACATTTAATCCCGTTGAATTATGGCTAATGATCGAATTGTTCTCATCAAACAAATGTTGGATAAAAATCCAGAAGATTCTTTTTTAAGATACGCAGTTGCATTAGAATTCAAAAAAAACGGAGACGTTGAAAAATCTATCGATTACCTCGAAGAATTAATTAAGAGAGATCCACAATACCTTGCTAGCTATTATCAATTAGGCAAAATATTTGAAGAGCAAGGCCAAGCACATAAAGCCATTACTTTTTATCGCCAAGGAAAACTTATAGCCGCAAAAGTAAACGATAGAAAAACATTAGGCGAATTAGATGAAGCCTTGATGATTTTGGATGCGGATGAAGAATTCTAGACGAAGAGATTTTAGACGTTAGACATTAGACTGAAAATTTTAACGCTGAACAACGATTCGTTTCACGCCTCTGCTATTACCACTCAACACC
This sequence comes from Chryseobacterium gleum, assembly GCA_945865695.1. GTDB lineage: Bacteria > Bacteroidota > Bacteroidia > Flavobacteriales_D > UBA2798 > CAMBFX01. The sequence goes on from CAMBFX010000101.1 coordinate 9,620, forward strand.
TCTACAAAATACATTCCTTCAGCGAATGAAGAAACCGAAATAGAATTGGAGTTTGGATGTATTAAAACGATTTCACCATTGATATTATAAACAGTGACTAAATCAACAAATTTGTCATTCTTTAATTCAATATTGATGTTTTCATTAGAAGGATTTGGATAAATTCCGAATGAAAGATTATCATGAATTTCAGAAATACTCAAAGTGGTATCGGCAGTAACACGTATGTTATCGAACTTCAAAATAAATTTATTAGTAGAAAAATGATGAAAAGCGATATAGATAGTTTCATTGACAAAACTATCTAAAGAAACACTTCGTTGCGTCCACATAGGTAATTCTGCATCGGTATAAAACAACAAAGTATCTACATAAAAACTATCAATCACTGGCAAGGTGCGTGAAACCAAAACTTCGTATCCATCCGGAAAAGAGGAATCTTCACTTTTCACATCCCAGTATAAAATATTACCATGATTCTCCAATGAAATTTGAGGAAGAATTAAATAATTATCTGCCGTTCCTGTTGGTGTGAACCAAGAAGTGCAAGCAATAATCGAATCACCAATAGAAGTAGAATCTTCATCTTCTATATAACCAAAACCTGAAGTAATAGTTGAAACTTGTGCGTTGGGCGTTAAACCGTCGTTATCGATTACTTGCCATCCAGATGGAAAACCCGAATTAAAATCTTCATTAATAAAAACCACCACCTGTGAGAAAACAGGAGATAAAAACAAGAAAAATAAAACAGAAAATAATAGTGATTTCATTGAATGTAAATTGTATGCAAATATAGCAATTTCCTGACTTAAACTAGACTTAAACGGTGTTGAAGTCGTATTTATTGTATTAGCGGGTAATCTAAGATTTATGAGTCTGCTAATGAGTGTTTCGTTCAAAGTTTTTGAGATTCTGAAACAAGTTCAGAATGACCAAAAACTCACTTTTCTGGATATAAAATAATGGTCTCAGGACCTTCCTTTTTCATATACAGTTTATCCTTTTTCCATTCGGCAACTGTCCAAACAGTTGCTTTTCTATTGATCATTATGGTCAATGTATTTCCATCCTCACTTACCTCCCAAGTACCTCTCAAATATTTGCCATTGGTGGATTACTCATAAACACCATTTCCATGAATTCGATAAAAATCCATGTACTTATACTCTACTTTTGTATTTCCTTTCAGGTGTTCGTGCACCAACCAACTTTTGCAAAAATTTCCTACTTTTCCTGAAGATGGAATTTTAGAAACCGCTTTGTTGGGTTACGAAGAGCGTGCTTATTGGAAATGGGATACTGCTTTAAAAGTTATTGTTGTAAAATACAACGATAATAAAACTCGCGAATGGGGAATTTCATTTAATTCAGAATTAATAAAAACATGGAATGATTTTGAAAAATTTGAATTGAAAAATGAAACCACTTTAGATAATGTAGCTCCTGCATCCCGAAACGAGAGGTAATCATCATCCTTATAAATTTGAGTGGTGCCGTTTCTACTATAAGATTTCACGGCATATCTTTTACCCGTCAAAAAAGTTCCAATGGTATCTTTCAAAACAGGTTCTTTGTTTTTCCCTTATGAAAAAGATCCTATACCGAAGAATAAAAATAAGGATAGAAAAATAAACTTTATCACTTTACAATTTTTTTAAGTGTTTGAAAAATCAAATCAATATCTGTTTTTAAATTTTGTTTTTCTATGTACTGCAAATTCATTTCCAATTTTGCAGGCATCACTTCTTCAATATATGTTTTCTCTGGATTTTCTGCCTTTCCTAATATTTCATTTTCGTTAATATAGCTTAGTGAAGCTGTATCTGTTAATCCAGGCAGAGCATTCAATACACGAAGTTGTTTTTCATTGTATAAATTCACATATTTTCTCACCTCAGGTCGTGGACCAACAATGCTCATTTCTCCATTCAAAATATTTATTAACTGGGGAAATTCATCGAGTTTATATTTGCGTAAAAAATATCCCATTTTAGTAATTCGCGAATCTCGCATTCCAACTGTTAATTGACCTTTTTTTTCAGCATCAGTAACCATGGTGCGAAACTTATTCAAATAAAAATCTTTATTGCCTTTTCCTACTCTCTTTTGGCGATAAATAATCGGGCCTTTACTGTCTATGCGAATCAAAACAGCAATGATAACAAAAAATGGAGCTAAAATAAAAATAGCACAGGTGGAAGATAAGATATCAAATATTCTTTTACTAAGCACTCAAAACTTTTTTAACTGCATTGCTAACTGTTTCACAAACTTGATTCACTTGCTCATTGGTTAAATCAAAATAAATAGGCAAACTAATCTCACAAGAATAATTTTTGTAGGTTATTGGATAATCTTCCATCTTATAGCCTTCATTTTTATAAAATGAGAGCATGGGTAATGGAATAAAATGCACGTTGACTGAAACACCCGACAACATAATTTCGTTAATCACTGCATCACGTTGCTCTTCGCTACAATTATTCAAGCGTAACATGTATAGATGATAACAAGATTGTCGTTTATCATCGCTCTGCAGTGGAATTCTCGCCCAATTTAAATTAGAAAAATAGTTGTCGTAAGAAGTTGAAATTTCTCTTCTTCGAATAAGTGAAGATTCATATCTCTTCAATTCCAGTAA
>CAMBFX010000102.1 GCA_945865695.1 Chryseobacterium gleum
GCGAGATTAATTTCTGCTGCCGAAAATTTTCCAGAAACTGCAAAACCTTATTTAGAAAAAATAAAAGAGAAAGCAGCCAACTCAAAAGTTCCTGTATTGGGAATTACGGGAACAGGCGGTTCGGGAAAATCGAGTATGGTGGATGAGTTGGTAAGAAGATTCATTTTGGATTTCCCAGAAAAAAATATAGGATTAATTTCTGTTGACCCATCGAAAAGAAAAACTGGTGGTGCATTATTGGGAGATAGAATTCGCATGAACTCTATTCGTAATGATCGTGTTTATATGCGTTCATTGGCAACACGTCAAAGTAATTTGGCATTGAGTAAATACGTAGGCGATGCCGTAAATATTTTGAAAGCTGCTGGTTTTGATTTAATCATTTTAGAAACTTCTGGTATTGGACAATCGGATACCGAAATTCTCGATCATTCAGATGTTTCATTATACATCATGACTCCAGAATTTGGTGCGGCTACTCAATTAGAAAAAATTGATATGTTGGATTTTGCCGATGTAGTGGCTATTAATAAATTTGATAAACGTGGTGCACAAGATGCATTACGTGATGTAAAAAAACAATACAAGCGAAATCATAATCTTTGGGAAACAGCCGATGAAAAATTACCTGTTTACGGTACTATCGCATCTCAATTCAATGATCCAGGAACAAATTCATTGTACAAGGTTATCGTTGATAAAATCAAAGAAAAAACGGGAGCAGATTTAAATTCTTCTTTTACTATTTCAAAAGAAATGTCGGAGAAGATTTTTGTGATTCCTCCAGCAAGAACACGCTACCTTTCTGAAATTTCTGAAAACAATCGTAAATATGATGCTTGGGTAATTAAACAAGCAGATATTGCCGAAAAATTATATGCGATTACTAAAACCATTGAATCATTCGGCAAGAAGAATGAAGATGTGGTGAAAGTATTAAAAGCAGAATTCGACAGAGTAAAATTAGATTTAGATCCGCATAACTGGGAAATCATTCAACAATGGCCGGCTAAATCAAAAATGTACAAGGATGAATTTTATATTTTCAAAGTACGTGACAAAGAATTAAAAATTAAAACACATTCAGAATCACTTTCTCATTCACAAATTCCGAAAGTGGTTACGCCTAAATATTCTTCTTGGGGTGATTTATTAAAATGGGTATTGCAAGAAAATGTTCCAGGAGAATTTCCATATACCGCTGGAATTTATCCTTTCAAACGTGAAGGTGAAGATCCAACACGTATGTTTGCAGGAGAAGGAGCACCTGAACGAACCAATAAACGTTTTCACTATGTAAGTGTAGGAATGGATGCAAAAAGATTATCTACTGCATTTGATAGTGTAACGCTCTATGGAAATGATCCTGATTTGCGTCCGGATATCTATGGAAAAATTGGAAATGCCGGAGTAAGTATTTGCTGTTTGGATGATGCAAAAAAATTATATTCTGGATTTGATTTAGCCAATCCAAAAACTTCAGTGTCGATGACCATTAATGGTCCGGCTCCAATGTTATTAGGATTTTTCATGAATGCAGCCATCGATCAGCAGTGTGAAAAATACATCAAGGCAAATAAACTTGAAAAAGAAATAGAGAAAAAAATTGATGCGATTTACAAAGACAAAGGTGTACCTCGTCCGAAATATGTAGGCTATAAACTTTCAAAAGAAGAAGGAGAATTACCAACAGGGAATGATGGTTTAGGATTAATGTTATTGGGTGTAACGGGCGATATGGTTTTACCTGCAGACGTCTATAACAAAATCAAAACAGAAACCTTAACACAGGTGCGCGGAACCGTTCAAGCAGATATTTTGAAAGAAGATCAAGCACAAAATACCTGTATTTTCTCAACAGAATTTGCACTTCGTTTAATGGGTGATGTACAAGAATATTTTATTAAAAATAAAGTAAGAAATTTTTATTCAGTTTCCATTTCTGGTTATCATATTGCCGAAGCAGGAGCGAATCCGATTTCCCAATTGGCGTTTACTTTGGCAAATGGCTTCACTTATGTGGAATATTATTTGAGTCGCGGAATGGACATCAATGAATTTGGCCCGAATCTTTCTTTCTTTTTCTCTAATGGAATCGACCCAGAATATGCAGTGATTGGAAGAGTGGCCAGAAGAATTTGGGCGAAAGCGATGAAAGAAAAATACGGTGCCGATTCTCGTTCACAAATGTTGAAATATCATATTCAAACGAGCGGAAGATCATTGCATGCACAAGAAATTGATTTTAATGATATTCGCACAACGCTTCAAGCATTATATGCGATTTATGATAATTGTAATTCTTTACATACAAATGCGTATGATGAAGCGATTACTACTCCTACTGAAGAATCTGTTCGTAGAGCAATGGCAATTCAATTAATTATTAATCGTGAATTAGGATTGACAAAAAATGAAAATCCATTACAGGGCTCATTTATCATTGATGAATTGACCGATTTAGTGGAAACAGCCGTTTTACTTGAGTTTGATAAAATAACTGAACGTGGTGGCGTTTTAGGGGCGATGGAAACGATGTATCAGCGAAGCAAAATACAAGAAGAAAGCTTGTATTATGAAACATTAAAACATACCGGAGAATTTCCAATCATTGGTGTAAATACTTTCTTGAGTTCAAAAGGTTCACCCACTATTTTACCGAAAGAAGTAATACGTGCCACTGAAGAAGAAAAACAACAACAGATTGAAACTACTGTGAATCTTCATAAGAAATATGAAAAGGAAACTGATTCTCGACTAGCGAAATTGCAAGAAGCGGCTATCCACAATAAAAACCTTTTTGAAGAATTAATGGAAGTAACCAAGTATTGTTCATTGGGACAAATAACGAAATCACTTTTCGAAGTAGGCGGACAGTATAGGAGGAATATGTAATTATGCCAGATTTATACATCATAGCCGGTTGTAATGGAGCAGGAAAAACAACAGCTTCTTATACTTTGTTACCAAAAACTTTAGGCATAACTGAATTCGTGAATGCGGATGAGATTGCAAAAGGATTGTCACCTTTCAACCAAGAAGGAGTTGCATTAGAGGCAGGAAGAATAATGTTAACCCGAATAAAAGATTTAATCCAAAAAAAGAAAAATTTCGCTTTTGAAACTACACTTGCAACGAGAAGTTATGTTGGATTAATAAATGAGGCGAAAAAAAACGGATACAAAGTTCATCTCGTTTTTTTATGGTTAAATTCTGTTGACCTCGCCATAAAAAGGGTAAAAACACGAGTTCAAAAAGGTGGACATAATATTCCAGTAAAGGTTATTAGAAGACGATATGTTTCAGGTTTAGACAATCTTTTTGGTTTATATTCTTCTGTTGTAACAGATTGTATGATTTATGATAATTCCAATGAAAACTTGGACTTAATTGCTGAACTTTTCGATGGAAATTTCCGTATAATCAATGAAAATAAATTTAGAACATTACATAAATGAAAAAGGTAAAAATATCTCCTCTTGCAGAAAAGATCCGTAAAGGAATACAACAATCTTATGACGATCTCGTCAAAAAAACGGCTGCCGAAGATGGTGAACTTTATTTTTCAGAAAATGGAAAAGTAGTGGCTGTGAAAGCTAAAAAGCTACTTAAAAAGAAAAAATAATCATCGCACGATATTAGAATTAATCAATTCATAAACTTTATAAGTGCTATCTGTATTTGCAATTTCCTTTTTAATAATTCCAAATTCTTTACTGATATAATAATCCAAATCAGGAATCGGACAGCATGAATAAATAATTTGCCACTAAAGAAACATTTAAAGGATGAAGAATTCTATTTTCTGAATAGGGTTCCTGCGGAGTTTCAGGGGGGTGGTCTTTTGTACAACCCATCAAAAAAAAATGAAAAAAAGATATAAACCAATAATTAAAATGATTAAAATATTTTCTATTCTTACTTATACTCTACTTTTTTCAATTACTGTTTTTGCGGAACAAGCACCCGATAATAAATCAAAATATCAAATCATTGATGATTCAGTTCATTATACAGATGGAAGAGTCATTTCATTTGAACAATTTAGTAAAGAGAATCCAGAAATAATAGATAACAAAAAAGAAAAAGGTAATAAAAATGAAAACATTCCTGTAGAAAACGGACGAATCATTTCCAGTTGGAAATTCTATACCATTATGCTTGCTTTTCCTATTTTTCTAATATTACTTTTTATTTTGGTATTTATACGTGGAAGAAAGAAAGATAAGTAGCAGTTGGAGATACATTCTTGAACATAATTATCGGTTTATTTTATCAATTTTATCCCATCGGTCATAACGAAGTTAATTATTGACTCTATTTGGCTACTTGCCTTTTCTTCACTATTTGGCTTTCCCCTACAAATGATAACTAAACGAGTTGGTCAAAATATAATTTGTATTGGGAACCGTAGGTGGTGGTTCACTATCGTAAATTAAATTATACGAAATCTTGAAATGCAACTTCTGCGTAATTTTCATTCGAATAGAGGCTTCTGTATTCAATCGAAAATCAAATGCATTAAAAACAGCAGGCTGATAATAAGTGATACAATTTAAACCAAAATTTTTATTTATTTGAAAATCGAAAGTCAAAAACAAACTATAACGCATTAATGAAATTTGAGTGTTATCCAATTGTTCTTCGTATTCATGCATCATAAATGTACCTATGCTCATTGCTGATGAGTCTTGATCTAAAACCTTAAATCGTGCACCACCACCTGTCAAAAATCGCATGGCGAGTAATTGAACACGGTTGTATTGTCCTTGTTGAAATGCTTCTAAATATAGATAAGGGAATTTCTTTACATCATAAGTATATCGTAAATGTTCGAAACCACTATTGGCAAAACTTTCATTGGCAGATTTCACCACTAAAACATCTGTTAGAAGCATGTAATTATGTCGGTCTTGCTTATAATTCAATTTATTTCTATTGCCAAACTGATAAATACTTTTATTATTTTGAATTATCGAAAAACTTAAATCAAAATTTCCACTCCATCCGTCTTCATTTCCTTTGAGTCGTTGATTTTCGATATTCACGATTTGAGAAAAAGAATAAGAAAAATGAAAAATGAAAAATGAAAAAATATAGAAAACTCGGGTTTTAAAAATAAGTGCTTTCACAAAAAATCAATAACGATTTGTTTTAAAAATCAAATGAATTAACAAGGCTAATGAAATTGCTGATAATAATAAATGTAGGGGTTGCAATCCCTTTGGCATTCCAGTATAATAAAGTAATACACCCGTAAGAATTTCAATGAAAAAAATAACTAATACCATATTCAACAAATTCATGCCATAGCGGTTTTTGATATTTTTCCAGGACATGAAACTCACCAATAAAAATAAAATTAAAGAAAATGATCGATGAATAATAAATCGCATATCTAAGTTATCTACCCAAGAACTTCTTCCTTCTTCTCCTAATTCATGTGCAGCCACATCAATTTGTTGACGAACCTGAGTTCCTAAAATAATTTGCACGAACAATAGTATAAAAGCTAAAATCAACATTCCCTTCATACCAGAATTTACTTTGAATCGGAATTTTGAAGTATCTGAGCGATGTAAAATATAAATCTGAATACAAACAATTAAAAATGCTAAAACCATGTGAACAGAAATAATCCAAGGAAGCAAATTTGTTGCCACCACAATGGCGCCAAACCAGGCTGTAAAAAGAATCAAAAATAAATTGAGTAATGAAAAAAGAAAAACAGATCTACGTTTTCTCCAAAACCAAAAAGACATCACGAACATCAATAACATTAAATTTCCGGTTATAAAACCAATTAATCGATTAATATATTCTATCCAAGTTTTTCCTGCATTAAATTCTTCAGGTTCTCTCAATGATTCATCAGCCAGCAACGCTTTAGCTTCCTTGGTGAATCCTATGTTGGAAAGTAGACGAGCGAAATTTTCTAATTTCTCTTCTCGTTGTTCTAAAAATTTTTCTTGATAATTATCTGGAAGTTGGGAAACGTTGGTAGGTGGAATCCAACAATCAAAACATTTTGGCCAATCTGGACATCCCATTCCTGATCCGCTCATTCGCACTATGCTTCCGGCAAGTATTACCAGAAAAACTCCAACGAGAGTGATTTTTGCTACTAGACGAAACCTTTTTTCCATTGCTACAAAAATATTTCAGAAGATTGTTGACATTACGGATTCAAAACTTAGTTTTCACCAACACAAAGTGAATTGATAAGTCCTAAAGCTTTCATTTCCGTTTCATTCCATTCCGCTAATCCATTTGATTCTTTGGTGATTCCGCCTCCAGTGAAGATGTATGGAATTTCATCAACAATTTTCATACAACGAATATTTACATATAATTCGGTTTTGGTTCCAGGTTCAACAAAACCAAAATAACCCGCATAAAACTCCCGATTATGTTTTTCACTTGCTTGAATGAATTCAATTGCTTCCTTTTTAGGAAAACCTCCAACAGCTGGAGTTGGATGCATTTCATTCACCAATTTATTGATAATTTTTTGATCATATTTTATTCTCAATTCAAAATGATTGCAAAGATGTTTCACATTTCCAGCCATAACTGTTTCTTGTTTTTCCACAACGGGTTTGGAATCAATTTTCGCAAAAACATTTGAGATATAATCGGTCACAATTTTTTGCTCTTCTCTTTCCTTCGAAGTAAATCCACCCAATCCTTCGGGTGCTGTTCCTGCCAACGACATCGTTTCTATTCTTGATAAATCAGCACGCAATAATAATTCAGGAGAAGCGCCCATCCATAATCCTATCTCAGGAATGAAAAATAAATTTACAGTTGCACTTGGATAATTTTCACATAATAAAAAAAAACTTTCGCCAATATCTATTTTTTCTTCACTTCCTTTTATTACTTTGGAAAGAATAATTTTTTTTATAGAGCCATTCGTAATTTCACTAAGGAATTTTGCAAATATTTCATCATATATTTCTTGATCGATAACAACCGGTGTAGAAATTTTTGTAGGTATTTTTTCTTTAAATTTATTTGGGCGTAATCCTAAAGCAAATCCTTTTTCGTTGGGAGAAAAGGGTTGAACAAAAAAACAATTTTCATTGATCTCATCAAAATGACAACGAATCCATTCTCCTGCTTTTACATGAAATGAATTTTCATCAGGTAAACGGATGATGGCAAATGCTTTTTTCGAAGCTACAATTTGATTTATATTTTCTACTGTAAGTTTGATCATTTTTTCTTGGCGATTATCAAAACTGTTAATCGTCCTGTGGCTACCAATTCAGTATGCTCATTAAAAATATCTACATTCCAAAGATGAGTTGTTTTTCCCCTATGAATAATTCTTGCTTTCCCCGTCACCCAACCTTCACGAATACCTTTCACATGATTCGTGTTCACTTCTATTCCTGTTACATTATATTCATTCGGATCCACTAATAATGCCGAACCCATACTTCCTAATGTTTCTACCAATGCCGCAGAAGCTCCACCGTGTAATAATCCCACTGGCTGATGCGTACGCTTATCTACAGGCATTCTTGCTTCTACATAGCCTTCCTGTACATCCAGATATTCTACGCCCAAGACTTCCATCATGGTGTTTTTGTTCATTTGATGCGCAATGGCGAGAAGTTCTTCTTTGGTTTTCATGGTACGAAGATAGTAAATAAGTAAATGAGCGAATAAGCCAATAAGTTTGGACGCGAATTAAAGAATAATTAAATAAGCCAATGAGCGAATAAGTTAGAAAATAGAAACACTTAGTATTAGAGTGTCATGACCTATTGGCTTACTCGCTATTTACTTAAGATACTTATCCAACCAATCAAAAAATTCTCTCTGCCAAATCATTCCGTTCTGAGGTTTCAATACCCAATGATTCTCATCCGGAAAAGTCACTAAGCGCGAAGGTATATTCATCAATTGCGCGGCTTGAAATGCTTCTAAGCCTTGGTTGATCGGAACGCGAAAATCCTTTTCACCGTGAATGACTAAAATTGGCGTATTCCAATTCTTAATGAAATTATGTGGAGAAAATTTTTCATACAAATCTTTATTCTCCTGATTCCAAAATGGACCACCAAATTCATTATTGGCAAAAAATAATTCTTCGGTTGTATTATACCAACTTTCCATATTAAATAACCCGCAATGAGAAATAAATGCTTTGAAACGATTGTTATGAATACCTGCTAAATAATAAACAGAATATCCACCGTAACTTGCTCCTACTGCTCCCAATTTATCTTTATTCACGAATGGTTCTTTCGACATACTATCAATCGCAGATAAATAATCTTCCATCGCTTGTCCGCCCCAATCTTTGCTAATATCATCGTTCCATTTTTGTCCGAATGAAGGTAAACCTCTTCTATTAGGCGCAACAACGATATAACCTTTGCTTGCCATTAATCGCAAATTCCATCTAAAAGAGAAAAACTGACTCACTGTACTCTGTGGTCCACCTTGACAATACAAAAGTGTTGGATATTTTTTAGTCTTATCAAAATCGGGAGGATAAACTACCCAAGTCAACATTTTTTGTCCGTCTGTTGTTTTAATCCATCTTTTTTCGATGATAGCAGGTTTTATATCTTTTAATAATTCCTTATTGGTAAAAGTAAGTTGTGTAGCAGCTCCAGTTTTGATATCTACTTTGAATAATTCTGCGGCATCATTCATGGTAGTGCGAGAACAAATCATCAATCCTTTTCCTGCGCTTTGAGAATTATAATCGTAATCCCCATTGGTGATTTTACGATGTTTTTTTGTTTTTAAATCTAATTCAAAAATTGATTCCAAACCTTGATCTGGAGAAATAAAATAAATGAATTTTCCATCGGCACTGAAAGAAGCACTTCCAACGGTCATATCGATTTTAGCAGTGAGATTTTCTTTTTTTCCAGTGGTCCAATCCGTCAAAATTATATCATTTTTATCGGCTTCATTTCCGTCTTGATCCATCGCTAAATGCAACATCCATTTTCCATCCTCAGAGAAAACTGGATTCTGGTCATACCCTTTATTGTCTTCGGTGAGATTTTTTGTTACCAAAGTTTTCAAATCATACGAATACAAATCACTATTGGTAGAATTAGCGGCATCCTTTCCATTCTTCTTTTTGGATGTATATATGATTTGTTTTCCGTCCGGCGAAAAAGCGATTTGTTCAATTCCTCCGAAAGGATTCATAGGAGCATCAAACTTTTCATCCTTCATGATATCATTTCCCTCTGTGGTTGTTCCATCCAAGGGCAAATAGAAAATATGTGAATAGGCTTGATCATGCCAAGTATCCCAATGACGATACATTAAATTATCGGTTGCAAAAACAGTCGCTTTAGGCAAATCTGAATTTTTATCTTTTATCGACTCATCTAATTTTACATCTTGTGTATACAAAATAGCTTTTTCATCAGGAGAAAATAAAAAATTGGAAGTTCCCTCTGCTAAATTGGTAATTTTTTTTGTTTCCAATGTTTCGATATTCACTTCCCAAACTTGATAACCGTTTTCTTTAGCACATAAATAAGCAACCGTCTTGCTATCTTTTTCCCATACTTCACCAATTTCAGAAATAGGAGACTCCACTAATTTTTTCGGAGTGCCGCCACCAACCGGAATAATAAAAATATCACGGTTACTTTTATTTTCTTGCATGCTGTAAGTCGTTACACCATATAAAATATTTTTTCCGTCTGGTGAAAGCGTTCCACCACCCAGACGACCCATTTTCCATAAAAGTTCAGGAGTAAATTCTTGAGAAAAAAGTGTGATTGGAATAAAGAAAAGTAAAAAGATTAAATTGTTTTTCATGCGCGTAATTTTTTCTTTGTTTGAATGAAAGATTGCTTCGAAATTGATTTGGTAATTTTTTTAAGAGCCGTAAAAATAACTAAAATGTAAATAGAATCCAGTTTTTTCGAAAGAGGAGGAAATAGAATGGATGAAGTAATAACTATAGACGATAAGAATAAAGGATGAACTAATTATATCATAAGAAAAATTAACCATTTTCAAAAACCGAAGGTTTTAATCCATGTTAATCAAATAAGCAATCTGGTCTTTTATCCTTTTAATCTGCGAAATCCGCAGCAAAAAAACGCAATGGTAGTTTGCATTTTGGTTCACATTAATCCTTACTTGCCAACGCGCTCTAACCCTCCAAAACGCTTGCTCCCACTCATAATTTCATGGTTATTAACAAAAAATTAGGTTTATAAACAATCTCGACATATCTTTGCACCCGGAAATGATTTAAAAGATTGTTAATCCGCTTTTTCTCACCAGTGTATAAGTTTCCCTGCCATGTCTGTTGGCTCTCAAACCGGAAACATCCTTGTCAGCAAAAGTGGTATTCAGCCAAAACTGACAGGGAGTAAAACAAACAGAAATCTCTTGTAACAATACTGTTAAACGTTATCCGATAACGTAAAAAACAATTTATGAATTTTGAAGAATTGGGTTTAAAACCCGAAATCCTAAGGGCTATTACAGATCTTGGGTTCACATCTCCCACTCCTATTCAGGAAAAAGCAATCCCTATGATCATCGGTGGAAATACCGATATGGTGGGACTTGCACAAACAGGTACAGGTAAAACTGCGGCCTTCGGTCTTCCATTATTAAACTTGGTTGACTTCAATCAAAAAGGCACACAAGCATTGGTGATTTGCCCAACGCGTGAACTTTGTAATCAAATTACTTCTGATCTTGCTGCATTAAGTAAGTATTTAGGTAATTCAAACATCGTTGCCGTTTATGGTGGTGCAAGCATCGAAAATCAAGCACGTCAAGTTCGTAGAGGAGCACAAATCGTTGTGGCTACCCCTGGTCGATTGATGGATTTAATGGAACGTAAATTAGTAGATATTTCTACTATAAAATATGTTGTATTAGATGAAGCAGATGAAATGTTGAACATGGGATTCCAAGAGGACATTGACCATATTTTAAGTTTCACTCCTGCCGAAAAACATGTTTGGTTATTTTCTGCAACTATGCCAGCTAACGTTGCGCGTATTGCACGTAAATATTTGAACGAACCCGTTGATGTAACTATTGGAAAACAAAATGCATCAGCAGAAAATATCGATCACGTTTATTATACAGTGAGAGAAAAAGATCGTTATTTCGCTCTTAAGCGTGTAATCGATTTCAATCCTGAAATTTTTGGAATTATTTTCTGTCGTACAAGAAATGAAACGCAAGCTATTGCCGAACATTTAATGAAAGATGGTTACAATTGTGAACCTATTCACGGTGATTTATCACAACAACAACGTGACGCTGTAATGAAGAAATTCAAAGAGCGTACACTTCAATTATTATGTGCAACTGATGTTGCCGCTCGTGGTATCGATGTAAATAATATTACACATGTAATCAATTATAATTTACCAGATGATTCCGAAAACTATACTCACCGCTCTGGAAGAACTGCTCGTGCAGGAAAATCAGGAGAAAGTATCGCTTTCATTACGCCTCGTGAATTAGGAAGAATAAAAGATATCGAACGTCAAATCAAAACTAAATTCCGTCACTTAAGAATTCCTAATGGAAGTGAAATTTGTGAAAAGCAATTATTGGCTTTGATTGAAAAAGTGGCGAAAGTTGAAATCAATGAAAATGCAATCGGACAATATTTACCACAGGTAAATGCAATGTTAGAAAGCATGACGAAGGAAGAAGTGATTAAACATTTCGTTTCTGCAGAATTCAATCGTTTCTTAAATTATTATAAGAATGCCGAAGATTTAAATGCATCTGTAAGTAGTAGAACAGATACTCGCGCATCACAACAATCAGAAGGCGGAATCGGTTTCACGCGTTTCTTCATCAATATGGGAGAAATGGATCATATCAATAAAGGAACATTGGTTCGTGTGATTTGTGAGCGTGCAGGAATTAATTCAAAAGACATTGGTAGAATTGATATCAAGAGAGAATTTTCTTTCATTGAAGTATCTACGAATGTAAGTGATAATGTAGTTTCCTCTATGGAAGGTGCAGATATCGATGGTCGTCCAGTAAACATGGAAATTTCTAAACAAACACCAAGAGAATTTGGTAGTGGTGGTGGAGATCGCGGTGGATACGGTGGCGGAGATCGTGGTGGCGACAGAGGTGGATATAAGAAAAGAAGCTTCGGTGGAAGCGGTGGTGGATATAGTGGCGGTGGAGATCGTGGTGGAGA
>CAMBFX010000103.1 GCA_945865695.1 Chryseobacterium gleum
AAAAGATTTTGATGACAAGGCAGAATTAGAATCCTACTATTCTAATAAACATATGCGAAAATGAAAGTTTTTCTAGACACCAACATTTTGGTTGATTTGATTGCAAATCGCGAACCACATAGTAAATTTGCAATTCAAATTTTTAAGCACGCTGAATTGAAAAAAATAAAAATTTTTACTACTTCGCATGCCATAGTTACCACACATTATTTATTAAAAAAATACATTGATGAAAAAAGCCTAAGAGCAATCTTATTGGAACTTTCTGACATCATAACAATTATAGCTGTAGATTCGCATATTATTAAACGAGGATTGAATTCTAAACATAAGGATTTTGAAGATGCTATACAAATATTATCTGCCAACTCAATTGATTCGATTGATTTTATTGTTACACGCAACCTTAAAGACTTTAAAGGCGCTGAAATACCTGTTTTATCGCCAGATGAAATATTAAAACAAATAAAATAATGCCTCAGCCTACCGAATTTGAATCATTAGAAAAACGCCTTCGCAAATCATTTTGGGAAGCACATGAAGACTTTCAGCTTTTTGAGCCTGGAGACCGCGTGATGGTATGCCTATCAGGTGGAAAAGATAGTTATACCATGTTGGAAATGATTTTACATGCACAAATTGTATTAAAAAATTCATTTTCTGTCATTGCTGTTAATTTAGATCAAAAACAACCTGGATTTCCGGAAGAAACATTGCCAAAATATTTAGCGGAACGCGGTGTAGAATATAAAATCTTAGAACGAGATACCTATTCTGTGGTGGTAGATAAAGTTCCTGCTGGAAAAACGATGTGTTCACTTTGCTCTCGTTTAAGAAGAGGAATTTTATACGATGCAGCTGATGAATTAGGAGCTACTAAAATAGCATTAGGACATCATCGCGAAGATATAGTGGAAACTTTTTTCTTAAATTTATTTTTCTCCGGTAAAACAGAAGCCATGCCGATTAAATATCGCACGGATGACAATCGACATATTGTGATTCGTCCGTTGGGATATTGTAGAGAAAAAGACATTGAATTATATTCTGAAAATAAAAAATTTCCAATTATACCTTGTAATCTTTGTGGTTCACAAGAAGGATTACAACGAGTAGCTATAAAAAATTTATTGACGGAATGGGAAAAGAAATTTCCAGATAGAACAGAAATTATATTGACCGCTTTAAAAAATGTTCATCCCACCCATTTATTGGATAGGAGTTTGTTTGATTTTACAAGTGTGATGTCGGGGGAAATCAATAAACAATAAACAATATGCTATAGCTATTGGCTATTGGCTATTGGCTATTAAATAAGTTTATTTCGATGCGCGTAATTAATCAATCCGGCTGTATTTCGCACATTTAATTTATAAAGTAAATTTTGACGATGTGAATCAACCGTTCTTTTTGCGATATTCAATTTTTCAGCAATTTGTTCATTCGTAAGTTCGTTAGTAATCATGATCAAAATTTGCATTTCTCGTTTACTAATGGCTTCTTTTTTTTCTTCGTTGTTACCGTTATTTTTTTCTAATTCCAAATTAATCATACGATTCGCTACATCATTAGCGTAATAATTTTTACCCGACAAAATGGTGTCAATTGCTAAAATAAGTTCATCCGTATCAATATTTTTTAGTACGTATCCTTTAGATCCCGCTCTAAGCATTTCAGTAATAAAAACAGGTTCATCGTAATTGGAAATAGTTAAAACATTCAATTCTGGTTTTTTAATTTTTGCTCTGCGAATAGTGTCCGGTCCAGAAATTCCAGGCATTTGATGATCTATTAAAACAATGTCATAGTCATAATTAAAAATCAACTCTAATGCCGTTTCTCCATCTTTTGCCTGGGCAATTTCAAATTGCCGAGTAGTACTTTTTGAATTTAACATATTTCTAATTCCTGCTCGAACCATTTTATGGTCATCAACGATTAATACAGATAATAATTTGGACATATTTTAACTATTTAATTTATTTTATTGGAATTTTAATCTCACAACTGGTTCCTAGTCCTAATTTGCTATTAAATTGGGCTACTCCCTTATAAGCTTTGGCTCTAAAATCAATATTCTCCATTCCATTTCCGTTCTTTCTATTTAAATTTTGGATATCAAAACCTTTACCATCATCAGATAAATGCATGATTACAAAATTTTTCATCGTTTGAAAAGAAATTTGAATTTTATTAGAGTTTCCGTGTTTTATAGAATTATTTATAAACTCTTGAATAATTCTATAGAAAGCCACATTTTTCTCATCCGATAAAACGGGAAAAACATCTTCTACAACTAATCTAATTTCCAAATGATTCATAGCTTCCATTTTTCGAATAAACTCTTCAATGGTAATTATTAATCCGTTTTTTTCTAATGATTTTGGCATTAAATCAAAACAAATATCCCGTACCGAAGTATTGGCTTCAATCAAAATATTTTCAGATTCAACTAATAGTTCACGCGCCTGTTCATTTGGAATATAGGATCGAAGAGCAGATAAGTTAAACTTTAATGCAGATAATTGCTGGCTTAAATCATCATGTATATCTCGTGCAAATCTTTCCCGCTCTTTTTCTTGTGTATCTACAATAGTCCGTAACATTAATTGATGAATATTTAACTCGTCTGAAACATCTTTCATAAATACAAAATACTCGTCTTCATTGGGGATATTACTAAAATTCAATAATACCAAAGTTTCTTCATCTAAAACCTCATTTTTTAATTTCAAACTGTAACTAGTAAGTTTTCCCTTTTTATTACAAGTATCTTGAATCAACTGAGCATTTTCATCATCAATAAAACTTAAAAACGAAATGTCTTTTGAAACTTTCTCTGATATACCTAAAAGCTTTAATCCAGCTTGATTAATCTCTTCAATTGTAAATTTATGATTAAGTATTAAAACAGCATCACTTGACTCTTGTAGAATCTTTTTATATTTCTTATCTGTTTTCTTTAATGAAATTTCAATTTTTTTATATTCAGAAATATCTTGAATAATCCAAAAACTAATTTTTGGACCACTTGTTAAATCAAATAAACTCACATTACAATTAACGAGTACTTCTGGCGAATTAATTAATGATGATTGAAAACTATAAAACGAACCAGAATCATTGAATTTTTCAAACAAATTCACAGAATTTAAGCCTAATTCAATTAGTTCATTGAGTTTATAATTGCGGACATTATCTAATTTCATTTTTTTTATCGCTCCCGCATTTGCATACAAAATTGACTGGTCAGCAGAAACCAATAAAACCATATTATGAAAAATATCTAATAAACTGAGAAGCTTTTCTGCTCTATAATTTTCATCAAAATCAAAAATAGATTTAAAAAGATTTATACTAAACTCCGATGGAACCGGCAACTGGTGAGCTTGCATCAAGGACGAAAAATTACCTTTTTTTATAATCATAAAATAAACTTTTTCTAAGTTAAAAAACACATCAATTGAAGTCCATAATAAGAAAATCAACCTTGCAAAAATAGTAAGTATAAAACTAAAATAAATCAGTATTTATACCTAAAAATTAATGAGTTTTAGGAATTACCAAAAAAATTCTAGATTTAGAGCCTTAATGAGCCAACTGGATTATAGAATTACCGTAAACTACCCGCTTTTATTGAGTTTTACTGCCCTTAGACATGTAATATTAGGTGCCTTTAATTGATCGGAAACTTGAAACCATTGAAGGATTTTGAATTTGCCTACTTTAATTTGAATCTCTAGTATACTATTTTACCTCCAAATATATAGCAGAAGGACTTTACAGGTTAATAAATGGACTTAAAAATTATCAAAATTGAATCAATTGAGCAATAAATGTTTCATATCGAACTTAAATTTAAAATAAAATCAATCCACTCGATATAAAACGGCTAAGGCTATAATTTTATTAAAATGATAATCATCTGTATTAATCGTTTTAGCTAGTTTATTATAAATTTTACTAGGCTACATCTAACATTAATCAGTTTAAACACTGAATTGAATTTCTATATTTGTAAAAAATTAAGCAATAATAATCATTTATGAAAAAAATCATTTACACCCTACTTGCCATGGCTACTTTCTATGCTTGTGGAGCAAAAGAAGAGAAAAACGAAGAGAAAAAAGAAGAGGCCAAAGAAGAAGCTTCTAAAGATACTTTGATGGGAATTGAATTTAGCAAAGAGGGCGCCATGAATGTAGAAGAATTTATGACAGCCTTTGCGGGAAAAGATTCGATGGAAGCAAAAATTACGGGTACAGTTGCAGAAGTTTGTAAGAAAAAAGGTTGTTGGATGATGATGGAATTGGGTAACGGAAAAACAATGCGTGTTTCTTATGATTATAAATTCTTATTGCCATTGAATTGCGATGGATTGCCCATTGTGATTAACGGAATGGCCTATGTAGATACAATCTCTGTGGCAGATCAAAAACACTATTTGGAAGACGCTAACGCTTCTAAAGAAGAAATAGATGCTATCACTGAGCCAGAAATCAATTTATCTTTTCTTGCTACAGGAGTAATTTTGAGCAATGAATAAGCAATTAATTTTTTTATTATTTGCGGGAATTTTTGTTTTCGCGTGCTCTCAAAATTCAGAAATCAAAAAAGAAAATACTAAGAAAACTGAAACAGCTAAAACAGAAAAAAAATCAGGTCCTCGCAAACTTGAAACTGTTAAAACAAGCGAGTTAGCTCAGTTAATGCGTTTAATGGACAAAGAAATGCAATCAGCCAAAATTTCTCTCGAAGGCGGATTTTCATATCATGATTCATTAACTTTTGACTATGGAAATATTCACTCGGCTAAAGCCACTGAAGAAAACATGAAGAAACCAGGTTTTGATGATTTTGCTTCAGCCTATTTAAAGCAATTAGAAATATTAAAAAAATCTGGACAACCTAGTCAAAAACAAAACTTCAATCTATTGGTTAATTCGTGTTTAAATTGTCATGCCAGCCACTGTCCGGGACCAGTAAATAAAATTAAAGAATTGAGAATTAAAAATTGAGAATTAAAGTAATTACGTTTGTTAAATTTCATTTAACAATTCAAACCTTACTTCCCAAATTAAGTTAAGAAAGCCGAAGCAGAAATGTTTCGGCTTTTCTTTGTTATAAATCTATTGGTATATGAAAAGAATAATTTGGGTTTTGATCATTCTACCATTAGTTTCTATTCCCGTTTATCTATATAATTTTTATGAAGATGGAATAAAAAATCCAAAAGAAACTAAATTGGCTATTTTACCTTATGAAAAATTTCCTAATGAATATTCAATGTTGATTGCCAAAAATCTGAAAGAATTTTATGGATTTGATTCCGTAATCATTCTTCCATCACAAAAATTACCTAAAGAAGCTTTTACAACTGTAAATACAGCTCGTTATCGAGCAGATTCTATTTTACATATTTTGGATAGAAACACAGCAATGAATAAATATGACTTCATTCTCGCCTTAACTGAAAAAGATATTTCTTGTACGAAAAACAAAGAACCAAAAGCACGCTACAAAGACTGGGGAATATTTGGTTTAGGACAACGACCTGGACAATGTTGTGTGGTTTCTACTTTTCGTTTAGGAAAATCAAAAGTAGGTGAAGTAAAATTCTTGGATCGATTTGTAAAAATTTGTTGTCATGAAATTGGTCATAATTTAGGATTGCCTCATTGCCCAACCAAGGGATGCATCATGCAAGATGCGAATGAAACTATTAATACGATTGATGGAGAAAAAGGGGATTTGTGTGAAGATTGTGAGGCACAATTGGTGAGGTGAAAATATTTACTTTGAAAATTCTTACTCCAACCCTTCCACTTTTACTCTCAAGCTCCCTTCAATTTTCATCACTGCTATCAACGCATCATGAATTAAATAAATCCTTGACGTTTCTAATTTCTTCAATCCGCCATTAATGAAAATGCCTTTACTTACTTCATAATTCTTAAAATAGGCTTCGGTTTCTTTCTTAGCATAATCTAATTGTTCTCCAATGGGAAATAGCATATTTTTTTCCATTACCTTACAAAACTTTCCATGAGCCAACCAATTAGCCGACTTCAATAATTTGTTTTTGGTATCTAAATGAAAGTCTACTGCGGTCATTTTTATCGAACGAGATAATGTATCATAAAACGGAATTCCTTGAAGATAGATCATTCCATTGATACTTCCTTTTACTCCAATTTCCACTACCACCTTTTCATTGGCTCCCCACATATCAAAATGCGTGAGTGTAATTTTTTTCTTTCCATCTACATAGGTAAAAGGTGTAGCAATATATTGTTCGTTCATCAATTTGGCAGCATCCGAATAAGAAACTAATGTCACCAATCCAATACTAAATTCATCCGTCAATTTTTCTACCACATTCATTGGAAGGATATCATCTTTGAGAGTATTCATACTTGCTTTTTCAGGTTTTTCTCCAATAACAGTTTCGGTATATGTTTTTAAGCCTACTCCTATTTTTAGATTTTTTCCTTTGTCAGTTGTTCTAATCTGAGTTACCATAACTTCCTTTGGTTCCATCTTAAACCATGCCTTATACGTCTCAGAAATCAACCAAGGCTCATATAATGCATTCAATGGCTCACGCACATAATCTTTCAAATCCACATACTCTCGAACAGCTTCATCAATTTGTTCTTCAATATAATCTTGTTGTCCATCAAGAATGGCGTCAGCCACATAAGTGAGTGGCAACGAAACTACCCCAAAATCCAATGAAGGTGATTCAATCCAATCATATCCGTCACTCTCGGTTGATGTACTCATTTTCCAATCATGCTTTAAAATAATGGAAGTCGTATAAGAAGTTTTAATAGTGCCACTAAATGAATTCACAATTCCTAAAGTTTTGTATTTACCTGTAATTTTTAAAGGAACCGTCATTGAAATCTTATTGTTAATGGCAGAAAGTTTAATATCAGCATATTTAGTAACCGTATATTTTAATCCATCTCCACTATTATCCTCATAACTATTATCTTCATAAATAACTCCTTTCATATAAGAATTTATTTGTTTCTCAATATCTGCTACTGATATCTCAATCGGAATATTGATCACCGACATTTCTTTATCATAAACTCTCTTTTCGGGAGCGTAGGCAGCTTCGGGTTTGATGGGTTTGATGCTTTTGCAGGATAAAAGAATCGTTGTTATTAAAAGTGTTACTATAAAATTCAACTTTTGCATATAAATGTATTTTTCTTTTAGCCAATCAGCGAATAAGTAAATAAGCCAATAAGGGAGTGTGACATTATATTACCAATTCTCCTCTTTCTTATTTACTCATTGGCTTACTCGCTTATTCGCTAATCAATATTTTCCTCAACATATTCAAACTTGTTAATGCCGCTCTTCTGATATTCCGTTCTCTGTTATTTTCAAATAAATATTTCTTACTCACCAATCCGCTTGGTGTGCCAATGGCAATCCAAACGGTACCCACAGGTTTTTCTTCGCTTCCGCCATCTGGCCCAGCCACACCCGAAACAGCAATAGAATAATCGGTTTTTAATTTTTCCATGACTCCCAAAGCCATTTGTTCTACTACTTCTTTACTAACGGCACCAACAGTTGAAAATAATTTTTCATCTACTTTCAATTGTTTTGTTTTAATTTCATTCGAATAACTCACCACTGAACCCATATAATAAGTAGAACTTCCCGAAACAGATGTAATCAAATGTGAAATATATCCACCTGTACAACTTTCCGCTGTTGACAGAGTCATTTTTTTATTCGTCAACAATTTTCCAACCAGAGCTTCCAATAGATCATCTCCTTCCCCATAAATCCATTCTGGAATTATTTCATACAATTTTTCACAATAATCGTCAACAATCAATTTTAATTCATTTACATCTTTACCGCCCGATGAAACACGAAGTTTTACAATTCCAGGCGACGGTAAATAGGCCAATGAATGTCCCTTACTTCGTAAATCATTTTCCCAATATTTTAAAATATCCGCTAAAAAAGATTCACCCATTCCTTGTGTGAGTATGGTGCGATGATAAACCGCAACTGGTTTAAATATTTTTACTAAATCAGGAATAACAACTTCACTCATCATTGACTTCATTTCATAGGGAACACCAGGCATGGAAATGATAATCTTGCCATCTTTCTCAAACCACATTCCAGAAGCTGTTCCGCTTTTATTTTCAATAACTCTGCAATTTTCTGGTAAATCTGCTTGCTGACGATTTACTTCCAACATTTCTCTTCCACGAATTTTAAAAAAATCTTCAATTTTCTCTAACACCTCTTGATTACGTTTTAATTTCATCGAGAAATATTCTGCCAATGTATACTTGGTAATATCATCTTTTGTTGGACCTAAGCCTCCAGTAATAATTATGATATTCGAATCTTTCAATAATAAATCTATCGCTGCAATTATATCTGATTTTTCATCAGAAATGGTCAAACTTTTTGTAACGCGAATATTCACCAATGCTAATTCCCTTCCAATCCATGCAGCGTTAGTATTAATGGTTTGCCCAATTAATAATTCATCTCCAATTGTTAAAACAGATGCTTTTGCCATGTTTACGAAGTAACAACTTTGTTTTGAAATCGGCAAATGGATTTCTGAATGTTATGATAAGTTAACAATAAGAATTCTTATCTTCGTTCAAATTCAAGAATTGAAAAAAGACTTACATAAATTCAATCAACAATCTTCGGGTAACCAGAAGAAAAATAAAACATTGCTTCAAAATCTAATTAAATTAGATAGTAAAAAAGTTGATTCTTTGTTTCAAAAAGCGCACGAAAAAGTTTTTGCCTGTACTGATTGCTTGAAATGTGCTAATTGTTGTAAAACCACTGGCCCATTATTCACCGCTTCTGATATCAAACGGATTTCATCCAAATTAAAATTAAGTGAAAAAGAATTTGTAGAAAAATACTTACGAAAAGATGAAGACAATGACATGGTTCTAAAGCAAGTTCCTTGTGCATTTTTAGGATTAGATAATCGTTGTAGTATTTATGAATTTCGACCTAAAGCTTGTCGAGAATATCCACATACCGACCAAGACGATCAACCCTCCATTTATCACCTCACTTTAAAAAATGCAAGTGTTTGTCCTGCGGTATCAGACATACTAGACGAGATTCGCTCTAAAATCAAGTAATCCGAAGTTTATCAACAGTTTTTCAACCGCTCAATAGTTTTCCTCAGTTTTCAACAATCTTTACAAAGTAATACTGGTTTTGAAAACGAAGCGATTAGCGATGAATTCAAGATTTGAATAATTGAAAATTCTAAATTAAATACAGGTTTTCCAACGAAAAATGAGAAACTAAAAATTTTCCTTACAGTTTTCAACATTCTCCTATATAAATAAGGTATACTGTTAATAATAAATCAGCCCATTCTCACTCCGATTCTTCTATCTTCGCAAGTAAAGAAAAAAGCGACATTATGCTAAAAAGAATTTCAGTACTCAATTCAAAAGTTTACGGAAAAGCCGAGTTACGTCTCGATGATTGTGATTCATTGCAATTAGTTGGGCCTAACAATATCGGAAAAAGTACGTTGATTTACGCACTAAACTTCTTGTTCATCATTGACGGACAAAAAATGAGTTTCAGTGGTAATCGTAAAGGTGATAAAGAAACGATTCATCACTATTTTCCAACTCCTAATCAGAGTTATATCGTTTTTGAAATTTTCAAAGGTGGATATTACTGTATTTTGGTGAAACGCGATACAGAAGGAGAATTGGAATATTACCGATTGGAAACAGAGTATGACACTAAACTTTTTTTTAAAGAAGAAAAAGGTCAACAAAAACTGTTGAAATTTGATGAGTTCAAAGAAAATTTAGCTCACGAAGGAATTGCAATAACCGAATATTATAATAAAACCGCTGTGATGAACGATGTTTATCAGAGAGGAAAAAAGAATAATGCAGTAATCTGGTTAGAAGATAACGTGAAGAGTGATGGTTTAAGTAATAACTTTTCTAAAGTTTATCGTTACCTCATCAATTCAAAATTGATTACGAATAGAACCCTAAAAGAATCGTTGATCATTGCTGATAATCGTGAAAATGAAGTTTTAAATTTCTCACAAAAAAACAAGCAGGATATTGTCGCCCTCTTGAAAATAAATGATGAGATTAAAAATATCAAAAGCATTCAACCAGATTTTAAATCTTTCCGTGAAGTGGTAAATAAATACACTGCTAAAACGAAAGTATTAAGCGAGTTGATGTTTGCCTATAATAAATCCTATTCATTCGCTATTCCTGATTTGGAAAATCGCAGTATTGAAATGGATAAAGAAATTGGAAAATTACAAACTGAACTTAACGAAGTTTTAAAACCGAAAGCTGATGAATTAAACCGTAAGCAAGGACAAAAAGAAGCAGATGTTTCGAATAAGTTGAGTAATCTTTCGGTGAAACAAATCGAATTGGATGAAATCAATTCATACGAAGATGAAAAATTCCTGAATGAAGCATTGGTGAATATGGATTCGAAACGTAAAGAATTGGAGGTAAAAATCACTTCGGTTGAATCACAAAAATTATCAGTGAAAGAAATTGAAGCGAAAGTTTCTAATCTTACAAATTCTGTAGAACGTTACGAAAACCAAGTAAAAAACTATAATAGTTTATTAATTCATAAAATTTCGGATTCTGCTGATGACCGCAAATTATTGAACTCGATTTTATCTGATCAAATCAGTAGTTTACCTGCTGATAAAGTGAAAAAGAAAATCACAAAAGGCTCTAAAACAAGTTTGAAAATTTTTGATGGAGAAATCGATATCAAGGGAATCAATTTAAAAGATTTCAAATCGATGGAGGAAATCAAAGATGAATTAGCAGCCGTGAATAAAGAGAAAAAACAATTAGAAGATTTACTTCCAGTTGTGAAAGATCTTGAAAAAGCACACAAAGATTTATTGGATATCAATAATCAAATTGAGGTCATTAAGGATAAATTGCGCCGACTGAAAATGAAACCTGAATTACAAAAGCAGGTGGATTCGATGTCTGCAACAGTAAAAGCTTTACAATCAGAAAAAACAGAAATCGAAAAAGAAATCGATACGCTGAAAAGAGAAATTCACCGCAAAGATGAATCGCTCGAAAATAAAAAGATGGAACGCAGAAACTTTGATGTGAGAATGAAATCAATCAAAGAAAACAAACAAGAGTTGGATAATTTAGGAATTCAGACCATGGAGTTTGAAACTAGCGATAGTCTTGAGCAACTTTACGGAAAAATCAAAATGCATATGCATGACCGAGTTGAATTAAAATCGGCTAAAGATAGAGCGTTTGATAGTTTAAGAAGCACATTAAAAAGTCAACATGCAGATGAATTAGAATTCATCAATTATATTGAAGATGAAATCGCTTGTTTGAGTGATAAAGAAAAATCAATTGACGGATTGTTGGCAAGTATTTCTACACAGTTCGCCAATCCTGCCTATACGTTAATTCAACGTTACGAGGAATTCAAACAATTCGTTTATAATAAATTTAATCAGAAATTATCGAAAACTAGTATTTCGAATATTGAGTCATTGAAAATTGAATTGTTAGATAATCGTAAATTATTGGCAGAGATTAAAAAAATCTCTTCTATCAATGAATTGAACGGACAAATGATGATGGATTTTGATCAAAGTGAAAACTTAAAAATTCTAAACAATTATTTGGATAACCAAAAGAAAGTGAAATTCGAAGATTTATTCGATATCGAACTTCATTTGGAAATTAAAGGTGCGATTAAGAAAGTAGATTTAGCTGATCAGGTTGAATCTGATGGAACAGATAGAATGATTCGTTTGGTAATCATTATGTCAATTATTAATCGTTTGGCGGTTCATGACAAAGACAATCGAATTACCCTCTTTATTGACGAGGTTGCAACAATAGATAAACACAATCGTCCGGAGTTGGTGAATTTCTGTAAGGAACATCATTTTATTCCGATTTTTGCGGCACCTGATCCTGTTCCTGGCTTCAATAAATATTACTTTATCTATCCTTCTAAAGGTAAGATTACAGTAAATGATAAAGTGAATGCGGTTTACTCTGAAAGAAACTTAGAGGAGGTTTAAGATGCGCGCAGAAC
>CAMBFX010000104.1 GCA_945865695.1 Chryseobacterium gleum
CTATCACGTTTCAAATAATCCAATCGATCCATATCTAATTGTGAAGAAACCAACTGATGTAAAAATTTCTTTTTGTATTTATTGGTAAAAATTTTAATAGATAAACTTAATTTCCCTTTAAATTCATCGTTTAGTTTATTCATCAATAATAAACTTAATTCTTCGTGATGAATTCCTTCAGCAATACTATGCTCTAAGGCATGAGAAAAAGGACCATGACCAATATCATGCAATAAAATGGCGATGGTTACAGCTTCCGCTTCCTCTTCTGTAATTTCTTGTCCCTTGCTTCTGATTACATCAATGGCTTCTTTCATCAAAAACATGGCTCCCATGGCATGATGAAAGCGAGTATGCAAAGCTCCAGGATAAACCAAATGCGACATTCCCAATTGTTTAATTCTACGAAGGCGTTGGAACCAAGGGTGATCTATCAAATCTAAAATAATATCATAGGGCACAGCAATAAATCCATATACTGGATCGTTAAATATTTTGCGTTTATTGATTGAAGTTGGTTTCACAAAAATTCAGTTATATTTACATTTACAATTAATACGAAATTATGGAAAAAATTCATATCCTCTGGGCAGATGATGAAATTGATTTGCTAAAACCACATATTATTTTTTTAGAACAGAAAGGATATTCGGTGGATACTGCTACAAGTGGAAATGAAGCCATTGAAAAAGTGGATGCCAATAACTATGATATCATCTTTTTAGATGAAAATATGCCTGGCTTATCAGGATTAGAAACCTTAGAACGAATTAAAGTCAATCATGCTGCTATTCCAGTAGTAATGATTACAAAAAGTGAAGAAGAAGCCATCATGGAATCTGCTATCGGAGGGAAAATATCCGATTATCTCATTAAACCAGTTAATCCGAATCAAATTTTACTTTCGCTCAAGAAAAATCTCGATTCTAAACGTTTGATGAACGAAAAAACGAGTATGAATTACCAACAAGAATTTCGTAACCTCGGAATGGATTTGGGAAATGTAAATTCAGTGGTAGAATGGAAAATCATGTTTCGTAGGTTAATGTATTGGGAATTGGAACTAGAAAAAATATCTGATCAAGGTTTGCATGGAATTTTACAAATGCAGAGGACTGAAGCTAATAATCTTTTTTCAAAATTTGTTTCAAAAAATTATTTCGAATGGCTGAATGGAAAATCTAATGATGTTCCAGTAATGTCGCATACGGTTTTCAAAAAATATGTTGCTCCGCTCATTGATAAAGATCCATTGTTTTTAATCGTCATTGATAATCTTCGTTACGATCAATGGGAAATTCTTTGGCCATACCTCCGCGAATTTTTTAATAAGGAGGAAGAGGATTTGTATTTTAGTATTCTTCCAACAGCAACCCAATATGCTCGAAATTCTTTATTCGCTGGTTTACTTCCCTCTGAAATTCAAAAGCGTTATCCAGATTTATGGATGAATGATGATGATGAAGGAGGAAAGAACATGCATGAAAAAGAATTCTTAGAAGGACAATTAAAAATGTTAGGCAAAAATGTAAAATCCTCCTACAATAAAATTACCAACCTAAATGCAGGTAAAAAATTAGTGGAGAATTTTAATAATTTGCTGAATAACGAACTCAATGTTATCGTTTATAATTTCGTGGATATGCTTTCGCATGCTCGAACTGAAATGGAAGTTATTCGAGAGCTAGCCGACAATGAACAAGCTTATCGTTCTATTACCAAATCTTGGTTTGAGCATTCTGCACTATTCGATATTTTCAAAAGAATTGCAGATAAAAAGGGTAGAGTAGTGATCACTACCGATCATGGAACCGTTCATGTAAAAGAACCTTCTAAAATTGTGGGAGATAGAAATACCAATACCAATCTTCGATACAAACAAGGAAAAAATTTGAATTACGAAAAGAAGGATGTTTTTGAAGTGAAAAATCCAGCAGATGCTTTTTTACCAAAAGTGAATGTAAGTACCACTTATGTTTTCGCTAAGGAAACTAAGTTTTTTGTTTATCCAAACAACTACAATCAATTTGTAAATTATTATCAAAATACTTTCCAGCATGGTGGAATTTCATTGGAGGAAATGATTATTCCAGTGGTAGTTTTGAAAGCGAAGTAAACCCCTCTGTCTCGTTCCTCGACATCTCCCCTAAGATAAGGGGAGATTTGCAACAGTTTTTACAATAAAAATCATCATTAATTAATTTAATTTTCCATCACAAGGACAGGAATAATTAATATGGAGAATACAATCCTCCCCTTCTCAAGGTGAAGAGTTGGATATCTCCGATTTAAAATTTTGCAATATTTAAATACAATTTGAATTAAATTCTGAATTTTTAAGCGCGCTTGTCTTTATTCCTCCCCTTGCAACTTTTCTCACGACCGCAGGGAGTAAAGGGGAGGTGTCGAGTCTTCGAGACGGAGGGGTCCTAGTAAATTTTATATTATCTTTGCCTCAGTTCTTTGCAAACAGATAAGCTGTTCTATCGCTGGGAAGCAATTTTCAGAGGAAAGTCCGGGCAACACAGAGCAACACACTTCCTAACGGGAAGGCTTTATGAATGTAAATTCATAGGGACGGAAAGTGCAACAGAAATTATTCAGCCATCGGATTTATTCGATGGTAATGGTGAAATCGCGAGGTAAGAGCTCACGCTTTGTATGGCGACATACATCGAGGTAAACCCTGTGTGTTGAAAGGTCATGTAGGTTATGTATAACGTAAGTTATGAAGTTCGTTCGACTTTTTTACTCTTAGGAGTATGGCATAACGGGTGGACTGCTCGATCATACTTGTGAAGGTATGGCTAGATAAATGATAGAGGTTAGTCGCAAGACTGATACAAAACCCGGCTTATAGGCTTATCTGCCTGCAGAGAAATTAATAATTAGAAATTAATAATTATATAATTTATACACTGCTCCAATCCTCCCCTTTCCAAGGGGAGGTGTCCGCAGGACGGAGGGGTTAGCGGAGGAGTCATTGTTAATTTATCTTTAATTTTCTTTTCTTCATCTGAGCCATCTGTGCAATCTGTGGCAGCATTTCATCTCTAAATCTAAAAATTAGTGTAATTCGTGGCTTGTATTTCCATTTACATCCCTAGTCTTTCCATCCAGAAGGGATAATTTGTGTTAATTTTTCTTTAATTATCTGCTTTAATTATTTTCTTCATCTGTGAAATCTGTGCAATCTGTGGCAGCATTTCATCTCTAAATCTAAAAATTCGTGTAATTCGTGGCATATATTTCCATTTACATCCCTAGTCTTTCCATCCAAGAAGGGATAATTTGTGTTAATTTTTCTTTAATTATCTGCTTTAATTATTTTCTTCATCTGTGAAATCTGTGCAATCTGTGGCAGCATTTCATCTCTAAATCTAAAATTCGTGTAATTCGTGGCTGAGAATTTTTGTATTTAAGCAGATTCACCTATTTTTATAGTCATGAATAATTTCCGCACCGAACTCAATCCAGAGCCATCTAAATTTAAGATTGGCTATGAAAACAAAACCATGCTCATCGGTTCTTGTTTTTCGGAGAATATTAGCGCAACCATGAGCGAACACGGAATGCGTGTCATCAATAATCCATTTGGAATTTTATTTCATCCTTCTGCCATTCGTGAATGTTTGGAGGCTATTATCACCAAGAAGAAATTCAATGGATCAGAATTTTTTTTGCATAACGAACGTTACCATCATTTTGCTTTACATAGCGAACTTTCACACTCTTCATTAGAGAAAAGTGTAGAAGAAGCCAATACCCGAATAGAATTTGCCCATGAGTTTTTAAAAAATGCCTCTACTTTATTTATTACTTTCGGTACTGCATGGGTGTATGAGCATAAATTATCTGGAACAACGGTTGCTAATTGTCATAAAATTCCTGCTGCAGAATTCAATAAACGAAAATTGGGAGTGAATGATATTGTCTCTGAATTTTCTTATTTAATTAATCACCTCCATAATTTCAACCCGGGATTAAAAATAATTTTAACCATTTCACCTGTTCGTCATTTGAAAGATGGATTCATTGAAAATTCTCATAGCAAGTCTACGTTGAATATTGCCGTGCACGAAATCATTCGCAGATTTGATAATACCGATTATTTTCCTGCTTATGAATTAGTGATGGATGATTTGCGTGATTACCGTTTTTACAATGAAGATATGGTTCATCCCACACAACAAGCTATTGATTATATTTTTTCAAAATTCTCGGATGTCTATTTCGAAGACGACACCAAAGAATTATTCAATAGAGTAGAGGAACTAAAAAAAGCAGCAGCTCACCGTCCTTTCAATCAAAATTCGGATGCACATGTCAAATTTTTGCAAGAGCAACTCAAAAAAATAGATGAACTCGCTACCGAAAAAAAAGTGGCGCATTTAGATAGCTTGCGACAACAGTTTTTAGTACAGATGAATTGAAAAATAATTTGAACTTCGTATTATGAATATTTCATCACCTGATTTTAATCCTGAAGAATTTCTCAACCAATCACCAAACTCCACTCATATCGAAGGGATTTATAATTATTGTGACCGATGGTGTGAACGTTGTACAATGAGCAAACATTGTGTAAATTATGAAAATAATATTCAAGCGGTTGGTGACGATGATTTGAAAAATGAAAAATTTTGGAATGATTTATCACAAATGTGGGAAAATACCATCAAGTTGATTTATTATGTGGCGGAAGAAAAAGGTATCGATTTAAAAGAAACGAGTGATGATTTAATAGGTAGTAAAAGAAAAAATAATATGGACGTCATGAAACATCCATTGGTTTTGAAATCACTTAAATATTGTCGAGATGTAGATAAAATGATTGATGAAGATTCATGGTTAAAGGAAAAATCTCATGAGTTGAAAAAGAAAATTGATTTGGGATGGGATAATAATTTAATAATAAGTGAAGCAAAAATATTGAAGGATTGTTTAGATGTTATTCATTGGTATTCTCCACAAATTATGGTTAAATTATCGCGTGCGCTTGGAGCAGATTCAGAACACGAAATTTGGTGTAAAGAGAATGGTTTTCCTCGAGATTCAGATGGTTCAGCAAAAGTAGCATTGATTGGAATTGATCGTTCTATAGCGACCTGGGGAAAACTAATGGAAATTTTTTCTGAAAAATCTGACCAAATACTTGACCTATTAGTTATTTTGGAACAATTACGTAAATCAATTGAGTATATTTTCCCATATGCACGTAGTTTCAAACGCCCAGGATTTGATAAATAACCTGAATTTTTCATTTTTCTTGCTCTGCGTTCTCTTCGCCTTCGCGTGCAGTTCGCTTCAAATTTGCCCGCGTGAAATTATCACTCCAACAAAAAATACAGCCCTACAAATATCACACAAATGGATAAGAATGTTGCGCCATATAAAATCACCTCATATAAACTGGGAAAAGGATTGGCAATAGAAAACAAACAGCTCATAAATCCCATGAAAGCACCAATCATTAAAAACCGAAAACCGATTTTTTGTCGGCCAGCATAATATTGATTTTTGAATTCTTTAATATACAATTCAATCGTTTCTTCATCGAATCCTTCTTTTACTAAATCCTCTTGGATCTGTTCAGCTTCTTTGTACTCATGAATCCATTTCTGGAGTTTCTCGTGGTCTATGTTGGTCGTTTCTGACATACTTTTTTTTTTATAGCCAAAATTGAATTCAAATTGTTATTCGTTTTTCGTTTGTTTTAATTTGAAAAAATGATTTTCATCAAGTTTTATTCAGTGTCTTTCATTGCCGTTCGCCTATGCTGAAGCTGTGGCGAAAGCATAAGGCAATCATGACTGAATTTTCTCATGCTTTAGCTGAAAATAATAATCATCATTTGTCTTTATTGGTGAAATTCGTGGCTGAACATTTCTTACTATCTTTATAAAAAATCCCCAATGCCCAGCGACCAAACCTTCGATAAAATCATTTTCAAAAATTCGCCACTCCCAAAAGGCGAATACGAAAACTGCACTTTCAAAAACTCCGATTTTTCTAATGCCAATCTTTTTGAATATAAATTCACCGATTGCCGTTTCGAGATTTGTAATTTAAGTAATGCAAATATTAAACAAACTGCATTTCGTGATTGTAGGTTCTTTAATAGCAAAATGCTTGGTTTACTTTTTGATCAATGCGCTCCATTCGGGTTTTCGGTCTATTTCGAGAATTGTACATTGAATCATTCTTCCTTTTTCAAAGTGAAACTCAAAAAAACTCTTTTTCGTAATTGTCAATTGCAAGAAGTAGATTTTTCAGAAGCCGATTTAACCACCGCCAGTTTTGATAATTCTGATTTATCTGGAGCTATTTTTGAAAATTCTATTCTCGAAAAAGCCGATTTTCGTACCGCCACTAATTATTCCTTCAATCCAGAATTAAATAAAATGAAAAAAGCCAGATTTTCATTAAATGGTTTGCCAGGTCTTCTTGCTAAATATGATATTGAAATAGAAGATTAATTTTTTAACTAATTATTTTGTAAGCCTATCCCAATCCTCCCCTTATCCTAGGGGAGGTGTCGAGTCTTCGAGACGGAGGGGTTTGAACTTTTTTTTATTATACGTGTACAGCTACAAAATTCATCACATGAAATTCTGCCTATTCACATTATTCATTCTACATTCATTCATCCTCTTCGCTCAACCAGGTGATGAATCAAAAATCATTAGAATCCGAGTTTTTAATTCTAAAGGCGAATTAATATCGAATGAATCTAATAGATATGTTATCAAATGTCAATCAAAAAGTCAGTGGGGCGGAGATAAATTAGTGTCATTTCCAGATTCAGAAATCAAATTTAATAATGGTTTAGAAGTAGATGTTTCATTGGGTGATTTTTTAGTTTTGACTATTCAGGATAAAAAAACATTAATGACGATTAATACTCAAGGTTCCATAGATTCAATAGTTCTAACAGACGGAAATTTTACTTTCAATCGTTATCAGAGTTATTTATATTCTTTTTATCCGGGTAAATACCGAAAAATTTCGAATTTGAACCTTCAAGATTTTATTGATCCTAAATTCATTGGGCCAGTATTTACAGTAGAGGAATCAGAATATAATATGGATGGAAAAGTAAGTTCATGTCATGATTATGCTGAAAAAATTGAAGAAAAACACGGAGGAAATAATTGGGCAGATAATTCCTGTAATGATCAATGGCAAGAACCATTTATAGCTGAAAAGGAGTGGGTAAATTATTTGGCAGATAGTTTACATAACTCTCGAGTGGATCAAACGAGAATCATGCTTTATCCATTGCTGAAAAATAAATTGATTAAACATGAATTTTTTCTATTAGATCGATATTGGCATAAAATAAGTTTGAGCGAAGACGAAGGAAAAACCTGGACAGAAGTAATGCGCGTGATGGACGAATGGTATGTAAACCTTGTTTACTTCCCAGACAGTGAGAAAATAGGAATAGATGTTTCTAACAGTGGAGTAGTGCTCCTTTCAGATTATGATTTGAAAGATTGGAAATATTATACGCATTTTCCTTACTTAGACGATGAAGAGCCACCCGTTGGAAAAGAAATTGGGTTGGTTCTTACAACAGGAAATTGGTCAGAAGCATATTTTGGTAGATTTTATTTTTCGGAATAATTTTTGTCATCCTGAGTAGCAAGTCTTCTCGATAATTAAGATTTTGATATGGTGTTTTAGTGGTTATAGGTTAATTTTTATTTTTGGGTGAATGCAATCCTCCCCTTATCCTAGGGGAGGTATCGAGTCTTCGAGACGGAGGGGTAAAACATTCTTTCTCAGATTCTATTAGTGTTTCGCCACAATTTTCCTAATCAACCATAAACTCAATAAACTCATTGCAACAGCAATGTATCCCACATATTGATAATTGCTATATGATCCATCTGGATTTTCAACTACAATCACCCCTGCAATTAATCCAGCCACACCAGCACCTAATTGTTGCACAGCCGAGCGAATACTCATAAATGCTCCTCTGCTTTGAGGTGGCGCAGTTGAAAGCACAATGGCAGTGGCAGGAATCATTCTTCCTCCAGCAAAAATGAAAAATAGAGTGGTAACAAATAGAACAATTCCTAATGGTGTTTGACCCAAATTAGTAACTATTATAATTGGAATTAATGACAGGAACAATAAAATGGTAAATACTCTTAATTTTCCGAATTTATCTGATAATTTACCAATGATAGCAGAAGTGAAAATACTCAAAATGCCACCAAATAAATAGATATAGAGCAAATCATTTTCTGTAAAACCAACATTCGCTACCATGTATGGACTTAAAAAGGGAATGATAGAAAACTGTCCGAATAAAATAACCACCATAAATAGTAAAGCGATTAATTGATTTTTATCTGCAAATGATTTTTTGATATTCGTCCACCCAGAAATTTTTCCACCAACAGCAATATGAGAGGTGATATTAGGAATAATAAAATAAATCATTGCAGTGGTAATTACTCCGAGTACAACAATCGCATAAAAAGGCATATGCCAATTATAAAGGGTTCCGAAATAAATTCCGAAGGGTACGCCTAAAGCAGCCGCGGCCGAAAATCCGGCCATTACAATTCCCATGGCAGTAGCACGTTTTTCGGGTGGAGTAGTATCTCCTACAATTGCTAAAACTACCGATGCAATCGTTCCTCCAAAAATTCCGGCTATAATTCTTCCAAATAATAAAGCCTCGTATGATTCGGCAATGGCACATAAAAATGTTCCGAAAATGAAAAACACATAAGTAATGAGCAAGAATTTTTTTCGATCAAATTTATCAATGAAAAAGATAGCAGCAACTCCCGATACAAATGCCGATAAAGCGTAGGATGCGATTAATAAACTCCATTCTGAAGGACCTAAATCAAATGTTCTCTTCAATTGCGGACCTAAAGGCATCATCACCATAAAATCTAAAATATTGGTGAAGTTGATAAGCGCTAAAAGAAGGAGAATTTTGAAATTTTTCATTCGTTAAAGGAAAGCAAATAAAATGGAGTGGAACTCAATCTGAATTACTTTCTCAAGTTGACTTGAACTATTAAATCTTAAATCTTAAATTTTGAATCTTAAATCTTGAATCCTGTTTTCCTTCTATTTCCCTGCTCCTTTAAGCATAATTAATATGGTATAAAACATAATCTTAAAATCCAATGCCAAACTCATATTTTCGATATACAACAAATCAAATTTCATTCGTTGAAGCATCTGCTCCACATTCTCAGCATAACCATACTTTACTTGTCCCCAGCTAGTAATTCCTGGTCTTACTTTATGTAAATATTTGTAATGGGGAGCTACTTTTAAAATTTGATCGATATAAAATTGTCGCTCAGGTCGCGGCCCTACCAAACTCATATCTCCTTTAATTACATTGATGAATTGTGGAAATTCATCAATTCTTACCCTTCTCAAAAACATTCCAAATTTTGTAATACGTTTATCATTTTTACTCGACAATTGCGGACCATCTGTTTCTGCATTGGCAACCATGGTTCTAAATTTAATTATCTGAAAGGATTTTCCATTTATCCCAATTCTTTCTTGAAGAAAAAATATGGGGCCTTTAGAAGATAATTTTACGATTAAACCCACTAATATTAATATAGGTGACAATAGGATTAATGAAAAAAGGGAAATTAAAATGTCTAAAAATCTCTTAATACTTATTTGCCAAGCAGGCATGTATTCTCTTTTGATTTCTATTAATGGAGTTCCGTAAATACTTGTCATTTTAACCGAACCAGCCAAAATATCATACATATCAGGAATAACTTTTATTCTACATTCATCTGCATCCAATTCATTGATAATTTTATTGATGTTTTCGTGCTCATCCGAATCCAATGCAATAATTACTTCTTCTACTTTTTTCTCTTTTACAATTCTTGAGGTTTCTGTCCATTTTCCTAAATGAGGAATTTCTGTTTGCAATAATTCTCGATCTACACCATTGATACTTACAAATCCAATGAAATTATAACCAGGAGAATGTTTCATAGCATTTATTTCGTTGTAGATATTTAATGCACTATTCGTTCCTCCTACAATTAATGTATTAAAACCAAGTTTACGATGATGAATTCGATGAACAAGTGTAGAGGTTAAAATTATTCGTGGGATAAATGTGATCACAAAATGAATACACAATAGGGTAAAAAATGAATAATAATATTTAGTATAATTATTAACTTCATCATCTAGTAACAGCACAAAGAATAAAAAAATCACTCCAATGAT
This sequence comes from Chryseobacterium gleum, assembly GCA_945865695.1. Classification (GTDB taxonomy): domain Bacteria; phylum Bacteroidota; class Bacteroidia; order Flavobacteriales_D; family UBA2798; genus CAMBFX01. The sequence goes on from CAMBFX010000104.1 coordinate 10,249, forward strand.
AGAAAGAAAAAGGGTTTGTCCGATTTCTTTTAATCTATGCTTTCTAAATATATCGTTATAGTAGCCACTTAAAGAATAAAGTGTAATCCAATAAACAGGGATTACGATTATTGCCACAAAAAAACTGTCATTGTAAATAACATCTGACTTTTCAATATATATTTTACGGTAAGTATAAAATACATACCAGGATAATGCCGCAGTTATAATATCACAAAAAATATACTTGGCGATTTGAATGTTTTTATTCTTAATCACCATACAATACTTTGAAATTATCTATTAAAACAAATAATCCATTTGAAGCATTAGGATTCATAGCTTTGATATATATTCTATAATTAGTTGCATTGGGATGGAGATTGATTACATCCGTGAGATTAACATATATTTTTTTCCAAACTAAATTATCATTTATATCATACGAAGGATTGATTCTAGTATTATCTGTATTTACCACATTTAGTGGCTCTGTAATTTCCAATCCAATGGTAAACTCAACATTATTCTTATAGTTTATTTCTACATACGCTTGACCTCCATTGCCAGGAAAAGCAAAATTGGTAGTATAAATAGATTTCATAAAAATATCTGCAGAAGTCATATTGATAATTCCAGAATATTGATCCTCGAACACATCACCAGCAACATTTGTTTTAGCCACATTAATGGTGCTGGTTGGATCAGCAATAAATTTCACACCGGCATCTTCAAATTCTTCTTTGTCGATATTGCAAAGAGGCGGATCAAAATAAGTGGTGCTGGGTGATAGGGTGTCCACCATGCCGCGTGTCAAAACTTTATCAATAACAAAATTCGTATAAAACGGATAAATTTTTCTAATGTTAGAAATACCATCATCTTTTATTCCTGCATATAAAGTAATTCTAGAATTCCCATCCCCTAAATAAGGAATGGTGCAAGGTAATTCAAAAACACCCATTGCATTTCCATTAATAAAAACCCAAACATCATTGATGCTATTAGAATTGGTGCCTTGTGCGGAACTAGTAGAAAGATTAAATTTCTTTATATGAATATAAGAAGGATTATCTTCTTGCTTATCGAAGAAACTACAAGAACTTGTAAAAAGCAATAAAATTAAAATGTAGAGATTACGCACCATATAGTTTTAAGAGAACGCGAAAATAAGATAAAAAATTATACCGTTGCTACATTCAGCTTAGCAATAATTTTATAGGCAACATCTAAAGCATTAAAGCCATCATTCAGAGTAACTACGGGAGTAGTATTGGTTCTTATAGATTCTGCAAATGAAAATAATTCTTCTTTTATGGCATTTCCAGGTTCGATATCCGGTTTTTCAAAAAATAATTGCTTTTTTGGTTTATCAGCTCCTAAATCAATAGTCATCGCAAAAGCATCTGGTTCACCAACTACTTCTTTCATTTTCACCATTTCAGCTGTTTTATCAAGAAAATCAACTCCAATATAAGCGTCTCTCTGAAAAAAACGGGATTTTCGCATATTCTTCAATGAAATTCTACTCGCAGTTAAATTGGCAACACAGCCATTATCAAATTCAATTCTTGCGTTAGTAATATCTGGTGTTTCACTAATCACAGCCACTCCACTTGCACTTATTCGCTTAATATTAGATTTAACAATGCTTAGAATTATATCAATATCGTGAATCATTAAGTCTAAAACAACCGATACATCCGTTCCTCTTGGATTCCATTGCGCCAAACGATGTGTTTCAATAAACATCGGCTGATCAAACCATTCTCTCGCTGCTTTAAATGCAGGATTGAATCTTTCTACATGTCCCACTTGAACTTTTACTTTTGATTCATTCATTAGATTAATCAAAATTTTAGCTTCTTCGGT
>CAMBFX010000105.1 GCA_945865695.1 Chryseobacterium gleum
TCCAAAAATCCATTCGAGAAGCCTGAAAATATTCCATTTTCAAGTCAAAATCCTAGTGCTTCGGCTGCCTTGCAATCGGCTATTTTAAATTGGTATGTTGATTCTAAAGGAAAAACTTTATCTGATTTTTTTGAACCTTCCAATGAAAAACCGGATTTAACCCTCACTCTCACCAAAAATGATTTTGATTTTTTAGAGGAGAAATTAATTCTGGCGAAATATTTTTCTCATCTTAAACTAAAACTCACTGGTTCGGAGGATGATTTTGAATTTGTAAAAGCGATTCGAAATAAAACCGATTTACCTTTTTGTATTGATATTAATCAGGGTTATCTAAAAAAAGAAGAAGCTATTTCTCTCATCGGTAAATTAGAAAAAATAGATTGTGTTTTAATCGAACAACCTTTGAAAGACATGGATCATGAAGGACATTATTGGTTGAAACAGCGAACGACTTTACCTATCATTGCCGATGAATCTATTTGTTTGTTCGAAGATTTAGTTCAATTTCACGAAGCTTATTCGGGAGTGAATGTGAAGTTGATGAAATGCGGAGGTTTATTTCAAGCAAAAAAAATGTTGGACTTTGCTGAAGATAAAAAAATGATGAAGTTGCTTGGTTGCATGTCGGAATCTTCATTGGGAGTTTCTACAGCTTCTGTGCTTGCTTCTCTATGCAAAATGGCCGATTTGGATGCGCCCTACCTCAACAAGAATGATCCTTTTGAGGGGTTTGGGATAAGGGATGGGAAAATTGAATTGGGGGATAAAATATATCTCAGAAATTTCGCTATCATATAATTAAATCCAACTTATCCATCCTCTTTTGTTCCAAAGTCTCTAAGTCTCCAATCAAAAACATCATTACTATCAAACCTTATTCAATTCTTTATCTACTTACTAAACCTAATTCAATCTGGAAAACGCACCAAAATCAGCTGATGTCAGTAATTTCTTCAAAGAAGATTTCAAAGACATGTTCATGGCATTTTTTCTTAATCCCGTTAGCGGACATCAAAAAAACCTTTAAAAAAATCCTCTGATAAAGCCATGATGGAATCTGCCATCATAATTGGAGGAGCATTTGTGATTTTCTTCTTATGTTTTATTATCATGTTAGGAACCGTTTCAATGGGAATGCTTTTTAACATGAGTTTATTTCCTGTCTCTATGATGGTCATGATTTCTGGTTTTTCATTCGAGTTGAAATCTTCTTCTGGTAAACCTGATTTTAAACAAGAAATGTAGACTGGCGCTTTATGCGGAATTCCATTAACATTAGTAATAATCATTATCACCATTTTGAGTCTTGTAATTGATGGAGGAGCTTCTATGAATCCAATTGGCGGAAGTATTTTAAGCATGATTGTAATGCTTTATTTATTAGAGATGATAATTGGTGTTTTTTAACAATCATCACAGGCAGGCGGAACAAAAGACACGATGGCTTAGTTTGTCTCTCCAGTAGCGATTCTTTTAGCGGCTTACTTAACAGGTAAAATTGTAGTGTGAATGATGTAGAAATTTTTAATAGTTGAAAATAAGAAGGGAGAGGAATCTCCATTTTTTTGTGAGGTAATTTTGGAATTTACTCTATTTTTTCTTAATTTTACATTAGTTATGTTAGACTGGACATTACATATTGAATCTAAGCCCGAAGTTTTGTACGGAAAACCGGTAGTCAAAAACACTCGTATTTCAGTGGATTTGATTTTAGAAAAACTTGCATCTGGCGATTCAATTGAAGAAATTATGGATGCTTATCCAAATATTTCTAAAGATTCGATTACCGCTTGTCTCTTATTTGCTGCAGAGATTATCAAAAATGAGGTAATTCATAATAAAGCTTCTTAGAAAAATGCAAATTCTGGCTGATGAAAGTGTGGATTTCGGAATCATAAGAAATCTTCGTCAAAAGGATTTTACAATTATTTCCATATCTGAAAATTATTCTGGAATTAGTGATATTGAAGTTTTGAAATTATCCAATGAAATGGATGTTTTACTAATTACAGAGGATAAAGATTTTGGTGAGCTCACCTATCGACTCAAACTAAAACATAAAGGAATTCTATTAATTCGTTTGAGTGATATTCCAAGAAGTGAACGAATTGTTTTAGCTGCTGAAATTATTCAAAATCATTTTCAAGAAATGAAAACCAATTTTTCGGTTTTAAATTCCCGAGGATTAAGAATTAAAAAAATGAAATAAAGTAGGTTTTAAAAATCAACTTTTGATTTTTCATCATACCCCTTCAGGCATAAACTGCAACGAACTCAATTTCTTATAAAGTCCATTTTCATTCTGAACTAACTGATCATGTTTTCCTGCTTCCACCAAAATTCCATTCTCTATTACTAAAATGATATCTGCATTTTTTACAGTAGAAAGTCGATGGGCAATCACAAAACTAGTTCTTCCCCGCATTAATTTCTCTAAAGCTTCTTGAACCAATCTTTCGCTTTCTGAGTCGAGTGAACTCGTAGCTTCATCTAAAATCAAAATAGAAGGATCTTTTAAAACCGCGCGGGCAATGGCAATTCTTTGTCTTTGCCCACCTGAAAGCTGAATTCCTCTTTCTCCCACAACCGTATTAAATTTATCAGGAAATCTATCGATAAATTCCAATGCATTTGCTTTGCGAGCCGCCTCTTTAATTTCATCTTTTGAGGCATTCGGTTTTCCGTATGAAATATTTTCTTCAATAGATCCTGAATATAAAATCACTTCTTGAGGAACTAAAGCCATCTGACCACGCATTTCACTTAAAGCAAGTTTTTGTATATCGATTCCATCATAATATATCTGACCTGAAACAGGATTATAAAAGCGAAACAACAATGAAGCCATGGTCGATTTTCCACTTCCTGATGGACCGACAATGGCCACTTGCATACCCGGTTCTACTTTGAATGAAATGTTTTTCAAAACCTCGATATCGGGGCGACTTTCATAATGAAAATTTACATTTGAAAACTCCACACTCCCCAACAAACGTTTACCCGATTTCACCGGACTTTCCACTTCTACTTCTTCGGATTTCTCTTCCAAAATATCCATCAAACGCTCGGTAGCACCAATGGCATTTTGAATTTTCGCATACAATTCGGGAATACTTCCAAAAGAAGCTCCAATAAAAACAGTGAACATAATGAACGACATCAATTCATCTAAGGTTAGTTCTCCTGAATCTTTCATCACAACACCTTGCCAAATCACAAAAACAATGGAGCCGAAAATGCAAAAAATGATAAACGAGACAAAAAATCCTCGCCATAAAGCACCTCGCAAACCTAGTTTCTTCACTTCTTCAGTTACATTTCTATAACGAAGAATTTCTAAATATTCGTTGGCAAAAGCCTTCACACTTGTGATTGCAGTCAAAGTTTCTTCCACAATCGAATTCGATTGAGCCACCTTATCTTGAGCTTCTTTTGAAATCTTTTTGATAAATCTCCCAAAGAAAACAGCCACAATTGCCATTACTGGTATAGTGGCCAACATAATGAAAGCTAGTTTCCAAGAAATGATTGCCAAGAAACTCATTCCAACAATTATCACTATAAATTGACGAATGAATTCAGGAAAAACGGTATTGAATGTTTCTTGAAGTAAGGTAATATCCGCACCTATTCTGCTCGTGAGTTCGCCTGTTTTATTCTTATTATAAAATGAAATCGGAAGAGTAATTAGTTTACGAAATGCCTCTCTACGAATATCTGTCAATACATTTTCGGTAACAATACTCGTTAAATAAATCCTGAAAAATGAGAAAATAGATTGCAGAGCAAAAACGATGAAAAGTAGAATAACCACCGTGTTTGTACCCGATAAATTAGAAGGATCAAATCCCGAACCTGTTGAACTAGAGCCAAATAATTTACCCATTAATAAAGGAAAAGTCATTGCAATCGAACTTCCAACTATCAGAACCAACAAACTAGTTGAATACAAAACTTTGTAAGGTTTTAAATATCTAAGAATTCTCTTTGCCTTATTCCAGCTATCCTTGGTAATTTTTGGCTTATCGCCTTTTTCATCTTTCTTCACAGGTGCAAAAGTACAATCCATTTTGAAGTGATTGCCTTAGAATTTTCAAGAAGAAAAATATTTAACCTAAGAACCGCAGAGATTTCAAGCAAAAAAAAGGTAAAATGCTCTTTTCATTTCGTTCTTATCGTCTCAACGTGATACTTTTAAGAATTTACTTTATGTTCTTAGCGCCTTTGTGTGAACCTATTAAAAAATACTTCAGCCTTAATCAACAAAAAATATCCAAAAAGTTTTTAAAGTATATTTGCTCTTATCCAAAAAACCACTATTTTTGCAATCCGATTTTAGAAAAACAGTCGAAAACACGAGAATATTATGAAACGTACATTTCAACCATCGCTAAGAAAAAGAAGAAACAAACACGGTTTCCGTGAGAGAATGGCAAGCAAAAACGGACGCAGAGTTTTAGCTGCTCGTAGAGCAAGAGGCCGCAAGAAATTAACCGTTTCTAGCGAGAAAAGACATAAGAGATAATTCAACTTTGAATATCGAAACCCAGGCTTTTGGTCTGGGTTTTTTTATGAATTAATGTTTCAAATATTACCTATATCAAAACTTTATATAAACTACATAAAATATTATTTTTCATATAAATATGTTCTTAAAAATAGAAAATACTACTTTTCTCTTTGAATTACTCGACCAACACTTCAAATCATCTATTAATTTTAATGATAGCCAAGTGTTTATACTTACAGAACCGAGCTTTTATTTGATTCAATATATCAAATCTCCCGAAAAGGAAGAATTACTTGGATTTGAGATTCCCAAAACCGTAGATTTTAACCAAGCCGCCCAATTTTTACTAATGTATCTCGAAGAACAAATTGAAACCGGAAAACCCGAATTTGAAAAAGCTTCGAGTGTCCTCACCGACCATTTGATTAGTCAACAAGCAAACCGACATTTTTTTGATGCACATTAACGGGGGAAGGCAAATAGGCAAATAGGCAAAATTCAATCTCATTGAAAAAACATTTTAAGCTATTTTAATCATCAAAACTTTTATTACTATTTGGCAACGTGGCTTTTCCCTATTTAGCTTTTCTCTAAAATGGCTAAATTCTATTTGGCAGTTCACTAAAAAAACTTACTTTTGTCATCCTTAAAAACAAATCGAATTTATGGCCTTAAACATTCATGATTTACTTGGAAATGAAGTGGATTCGCTATTAAATCATACTTCCAAAACCATTACAAAAGAGCAACTTACTTTGCCCGGCAGTGATTTTACTGAGCGTGTTTTCATGCAAACCAATCGCAATCCTCAGGTATTAAGAAGTATCGAATCACTTTATAATCACGGTCGTTTGGGTGGAACAGGTTATGTTTCCATTCTACCAGTTGACCAAGGAATTGAGCACAGTGCTGGTGCTTCTTTTGCTCCAAATCCTGCTTATTTTGATCCTGAAAATATTATCAAATTAGCTGTTGAAGGCGGATGCAACGGTGTGGCCACCACTTTTGGAGTATTAGCTGCCAACTCTCGTAAATACGCTCATAAAATTCCTTTTATCGTTAAGATTAATCATAACGAATTTCTTTCTTATCCTAATAAATTTGACCAAATCATGTTTGGTTCGGTAGAGGAAGCATGGAATTTAGGCTCAATGGCAGTGGGTGCAACCATTTATTTTGGTTCGGATGAATCGGCTCGTCAAATTGTAGAAGTGGCACAAGCTTTTGAAAGAGCACACGAATTAGGAATGGCAACTATTTTATGGTGCTATTTACGTAATCCAGCTTTTAAAAAAGACGGTATCGATTATCATACCGCAACAGATTTATCTTCTCAAGCAACACATTTAGGAGTAACCATTCAGGCAGATATCATCAAGCAAAAATTACCTACCAACAACGGTGGTTATAATGCGTTGAAATATGGAAAAACACACGATAAAGTATATTCAGAATTAACAACCGACCACCCTATCGACCTTTGTCGTTATATGGTAGCCAATTGTTATATGGGTAAAATAGGATTGATTAATTCTGGAGGAGAATCGAAAGGTGCTTCTGATTTAGCAGATGCAGTTAAAACTGCCATCATTAACAAACGAGCTGGAGGTCATGGTTTAATATCAGGACGTAAAGCGTTCCAAAAACCGATGAAAGATGGAATCAGTTTATTGAATGCCATTCAGGATGTTTATTTAGATAAGAAAATCTCGATCGCTTAATCCATTTTCTTACATTTTAAATTTTTAATTTTTCATTATTAATTCTCTTAAGTTATGGGTTGGTTTAAAAGAGTACAAGAAGGAATCACAACAGATACCAAAGACAAAAAGGAAACTCCCGAAGGTTTATGGTATAAATGTGAAGAATGCGCGGCTGTGGTTACTTCCGAAGATCATGCAAAAAGCCTATGGGTTTGTGATAAATGCGGATACCACGAAAAGCTAAGTGCAGAGAAGTATTTTGAAGTTTTATTTGATGCAAATAAATTCACAGAATTCAATACAAATATGACTTCGGGCGATCCGTTGGTTTTTACCGATACCAAAAATTACAAAGACAGAATCAAGGATACCATTTCTAAAACAGGATTGAAAGATGCTATTCGCACAGGATTTGGAAAAATTCATGGCGAGCCAGTGGTAATTGCCTGTATGGATTTTGCTTTTATTGGTGGTTCAATGGGATCTGTGGTGGGAGAGAAAATTGCTCGCGCAGTGGACAAAGCTATCGAGAAAAAATGCGCTTTAATCATTGTTTCGAAATCTGGTGGAGCGAGAATGATGGAAGCTGGACATTCATTAATGCAAATGGCAAAAACTTCGGCAAAATTGGGACAATTAGCTGATATGGGGTTACCTTATATCTCACTTCTCACCGACCCAACTACAGGTGGAGTTACCGCTTCGTATGCGATGTTAGGAGATATCAACGTGGCCGAGCCCAGAGCTTTAATTGCTTTTGCTGGTCCGCGTGTGGTGAAAGAAACGATCGGAAAAGATCTTCCCGAAGGATTCCAAACCTCTGAATTTGTGCTGGAACACGGCTTTATCGACTATATCGTTGAGCGTAAGGATTTGAAGCAACAATTGGCTCAATCCATTAAATTCTTTAAATAATTGTAAATTTATCAAGGTCTGTTGCGATAATCGGATAAATCTTTATCTTTGCGACCTTATTAAAAAGCAGAAATATGCATTTGACGAAAGAAGAAATTACAAAAGTGGTTACAAAACATGCCGGAAACGCTAAGAATACCGGTCACACTCACGCACAAGTTGCATTGTATACAGAGCGCATCAATCATTTGACTGAGCACTTGAAAGTGAACAAAGGAGATAAAGCTACTATGCGTTCATTGGTTTTAATGGTGGGTAGACGTAAAAGTTTATTAGACTACGTTAAAGCGAAAGACGTTGTAAAATACCGCGAATTAATCAAGGAATTAAACATCCGTAAGTAATCGCAACTAATTTAATAAGGGGAGGCAATCGTGAGTAACGATTGCCTTTTCTTTTGTAATGAAGAAGTAAATGAGCGAATAAGCCAATAAGTAAATAAGAAGTGAATGAGTAAATAAGCGAGTAAGCCAATAAGTAAATAAGAAGTGAATGAGTAAATAAGCCAATAAGCCAATAAGTAAATAAGAAGTGAATAGTAAATAAGCGAGTAAGCCAATAAGTAAAGATGAAGAAGTAAATGATTAAATTAATAAGTAAATAAATAATTAGATGAGTAAAATAAGCAGAGGAACACTAATTCACTCATTCGCTTATTGGCTCATTCGCTAAAAAAAAACGCCCTCGTAAAGGTTACGAAGGGAAACAGAAGAAGAAGTCAAAAAAAGAAGAAAAATGAAACCAACAGGAATTAAAAAAACAATCGAATGTGCTGATGGAAAATCCATCACCATTGAAACCGGTATCCTTGCTAAACAAGCAGACGGAGCCGTTGTGGTGCGCCAAGGCAATACTATGCTTTTAGCAACAGTATGTGCTAACAAAGATGCAAAAGACGGAGTGGATTTTATGCCACTTACAGTTGAATACAAAGAGAAATTCTCCTCTGTAGGAAAATTTCCCGGTGGATTTTTCAAGCGTGAAGCTCGTCCATCCGACTATGAAATTCTTACTTGCCGTTTGATCGACCGTGCACTTCGTCCTTTATTTCCGGATGATTTTCATGCCGATACTCAAGTAATCGTTACACTTATTTCAGGTGGAGATAATATTTTACCAGATGCATTAGCTTGTTTGGCTGCATCAGCTGCATTAGCAGTTTCTGATGTTCCTTTCAACGGACCAGTGAGTGAAGTACGTGTGGCTCGTATCGATGGAAAATTCGTAATGAATCCTTTCAAAGATGAATTAGAAAGAGCAGATTTTGAAATCATGGTGGCTGGTTCTGAGAAAGACATCAACATGGTAGAAGGTGAATGTAAAGAAGTGGGTGAAGATGTAATGTTAGAAGCTATCAAAATGGCTCATGAAGAAATCAAAAGACATTGCCGTATTCAATCTGAATTAGCTGCATTAACTGTTAAGGGAATGAATAAACGTGAATATTGTCATGAGATTCACGATGAAGATCTTCGCAAAAAAGTATGGTCTGAGACTTATGATAAGTGTTATGTAATTGCTAAAGGTGGTGGAGGAAAAGAAATTCGTGGTGCTGGCTTTGCTGCATTATTAGAAGAATTTTGTTCTCAATATACAGCAGAAGAATTAGTTGTTCGTAAGGGAATGATTAAAACGTATTACCACGATGTGGAGAAAGAAGCAATGCGCAGAATGATTTTGGATGAAGGAATTCGTTTGGATGGAAGAAAAACAAATGAGATTCGTCCTATTTGGAGTGAAGTAGATTATATTCCTGGAGCGCATGGTTCGGCTGTGTTTACTCGTGGAGAAACGCAATCATTAACCACATTGACATTAGGAACTAAATTAGATGAACAATCTATTGACGGTCCAATTTTCAATGGTTCATTGAAGTTTACATTACATTATAATTTTCCTCCATTTTCTACAGGTGAAGCTCGCCCGATGAGAGGAACTAGCCGAAGAGAAATTGGTCACGGAAATTTAGCTATGCGTGGATTAAAACAAGTTCTTCCAACGTTAGAAGAAAATCCATATACGATGAGAATTGTATCTGATATTTTAGAATCAAACGGTTCGTCATCTATGGCAACAGTTTGTGCTGGAACATTAGCATTGATGGATGGTGGTATCAAAATCAAGCGTCCAGTATCTGGAATTGCGATGGGATTAATCACTGATAAGAGCGGAAAATTTGCAGTACTTTCTGATATTTTAGGAGACGAAGATCACTTAGGTGATATGGATTTTAAAGTAACTGGAACAACCAATGGAATAACAGCTTGTCAAATGGACATAAAAGTAGACGGACTTTCTTATGATGTTTTAAAGCAAGCATTAGAGCAAGCACGTGAAGGAAGATTACATATTTTGGGAGAGATGATGAAAACCATTTCTGAACCGAATGAAGATTACAAACCACAAGCACCGAGAATCGTTTATTTAGAGGTTCCGCAAGATGTGATTGGTGCAATCATAGGGCCTGGTGGAAAAATCATTCAGGAGATTCAAAAAACAACAGGAGCTACAATTAGCATTACCGAGGTAGATAATGTAGGACGTGTAGAAATTGCATCGAATAATAAAGAAAGTTTAGATGCTGCTTTATTGCGAGTGAACAATATCGCTTTCCCTCCATTGGTAGAAGCAGGTGCTATCTACAAAGGAAAAGTAAAAAACATCCAATCTTTTGGAGCGTTTGTAGAAATTCTTCCAGGAACGGATGGTTTATTACATATATCGGAAATTGAACACCGCAGATTAGAAAAAGTAGAAGACGCATTGAAATTAGGAGATGAAGTAGAATTTAAAGTGATTGGAAAAGATCCTAAGAATAATAAGTGGAAGCTTTCTAGAAAAGTTCTTTTACCGAAACCTGAGAATGCGCAATAAGAGGAAGAAAGTTAGACGAAAAGATTAAGAGACATAAGTAGTAATATAAATCCTCACCCTTTCGGTGGGGATTTTTTGTTTTTATCAGATACTACTTTTTGAATACTAATACCGATGTGACATTTAAAATAGTCCAACCCTCTTTTATTATTTAAGTCATAACTAAATGTCATTCTGTATTAACCATTGTAATTTTAAATTTTATTTAGGACTAAAATTTAAATACAATTGGTATAACTCAATCCTGCCCTATCTTAGGGGAGGTGTCCGCAGGACGGAGGGGTTCAATCCTCCCCTTATACTCACTTCGCTCATGAGAAAAGTTCCTATGAGAGGTGTCGAGTCTTCGAGACGGGGGGTAATAATCGTATCAATTTCCCAAAAATACCATATCAAATCGTATCAATTATCGTATCATTTTATTTGAATAATCGTATCAAATCATATCATATCTAACTTAAATTCGTATCTTTGAAAGATGGAAACCAAGATTCATACTTTATTATTAAACCTCGATTGGGAATTATTAAGCTCTATTCGTCAACTGGATAAGGTCGATTATTCATGGATGGAAATTACTAAAAGGGAAGTGAAAACCCTAAAACAATTAAAATCCATTGCCACGGTTCAATCGGTAGGTGCCTCCACCCGAATTGAAGGTTCAAAAATGAGCGATGATGAGGTAGAAGACTTTCTGAAAGCAATTGATATTACGCGATTAGAAGATCGCGATTCTCAAGAAGTGGCTGGCTATTTTGATGTATTGGAATTGATCAATGATTCACATGATACGATTGATATAACTGAAAGTGGCTTGAAGAATTTGCATAATCAACTATTGAAATATTGCTTGAAAGATAAATGGCATAAAGGAAAATACAAGCAACATAGCAATGCGGTGGAAGCGAATTTTGCCAACGGAACAAAACAAATTATTTTTCAAACTACTCCACCCGGTTTTGAAACCGAAGATGCCATGCGTTCATTGGTAGAATGGTATAATCAAGATAATATCACACATCCATTGGTAAAAGCAGCTTTGTTTTCGTATGAATTCGTTTCTATCCATCCGTTTCAAGATGGAAATGGAAGATTGAGTCGTTTACTTTTGAATTTGTTATTACTTCAGAACGGTTATGCATGGATAAAATACCTCAGTATCGAGCATGAAATTGAAAAAAGGAAAACGGAATATTATCGTGTTTTAAGAGGATGTCAATCACAACGTCCAAATGAAAATATTACCGAATGGATTAAATTTATTTTCGATATTGTAGAAAAAACTTCTGTAGAATTATTAGAAAAATTGAAACAAACCGAAGAAAATATCAAACTTTCTGCCAATGAAAAATCAATATTGCTTTATATAAAATTGCATCCCGGAAGTAAATCGGGTGAAATGGCAAGCGCGTTGAAAATACCGAACCCAACCGTAAAAAGGAAATTGACACAAATGGTAAATAAAAACCTTATCGAAAAACTGGGTGCCGGAGCTGGAACGAATTATACAGTGAAGTAATTGGAAAAGATTCTAAGAATAATAAGTGGAAGTTGAGTAGAAAAGTGCTTTTACCAAAACCGGAAAATGCTCAATAAGATAAACTAAGAATAAATACTTAATATGAATCCTCGTCCTTTAGACGGGGATTTTTTTTAGTTTACAACCCAACCGTCATTCTGATAATCAATCTGAATTCATTTCAGATTCTATTCAGAATCTGGCGGGGAGTTTGATAATATTGCATCTCCTTTTTTGATGAAATAATTTATTATATTTGAAGAGGTGTAGTTGCGCCAAGCCCGAAAACGTTATACGTAATAGTTCTCTGTGTTCGTAAACGGAAGGGATGTGGTTAGATTAGATCGGTTGATTATTCGCGGCAATAACAGTTTTTTTTCTTTCGTCTAAAATCAGCCAAGGAAAATTTTTTGATTTTACTTCTAAAGTCGTGACGGTTATACCGTGCAAAAAGCCTTGTTTTTGTGACGTAGAAACGTCAGCCCGACTTTAGCTTGGCAAAGTTATCGGAATAAAAA
>CAMBFX010000106.1 GCA_945865695.1 Chryseobacterium gleum
CTTTCTTATTCTAATTTTGGTTCTTCAGATGGCCCCGATTCTGAAAAAGTTTCTAAAGCAGTTTCTATTTTACATCGAGATCATCCAAATTTAATTGTGGACGGTGAAGTACAAGCAAATTTTGCCATGAATCAAGAATTGATGGAAGAGTTTTTCTCTTTCTCAGCTTTAAATGGTAAAAAACCAAATACACTTATTTTCCCGAATCTCGCTTCTGGAAATATTGCTTATAAATTATTACAGGAAATGACTCAAGCAGAAGTAGTAGGTCCCATTCTACTAGGAATGAAAAAATCATTTCACGTTCTTCAAATTGGATGCTCGGTGAGAGAAATTGTGAATATGATTAAGATAGCCGTTTTAGATGCACAGGTAAAAACAAAAAGTAAATGATCGAATTTTTAAAAGGGAGATTAGTAGAAAAAAATCCTGCTCATCTGGTTATTGATTGTAACGGAGTAGGGTATTTTGTCAATATTTCATTAAATTCTTATTCTGCAGTTGGGTCAGAAGAAAATGTGATGATTTATATTCATCAAGTGATTCGTGAAGATGCGCATTTGCTTTTTGGATTTAAAGAAGCCGATGAACGTAAGGTTTTCAGAAGTCTCTTGGGTGTTTCAGGTGTGGGCGCAAATACCGCAAGAACGATCTTATCCTCGATGACTCCAGATGAAGTTCGAGAAGCAATTACCCTTGGAAATGTTAAGGCTTTTGAGAAGATAAAAGGCATCGGAGGTAAAACAGCCCAAAGAATTATCGTTGATTTATCCGGAAAATTAGATTTATCTCAATTAGGAGATTCAAGCGGAAGTCCATCTTCACTATCTAAAAATGAGGCACTTTCAGCATTAACCACGCTAGGATTTGATAAAAATGCTGCCGAAAAGGCTATTGATAAAATTCTTAGCACACACAATAATATGAAGGTGGAAGAGTTGATTAAGATGGCTTTGAAAAATATGTAATTTTAGTACCCCAAAAAAAATAACTTAGCGAAGCGATTTCACGAATTGAGGTGCAGCCGAGCTTATGAGAATAATTTTAAAAAAAAGAACTAGCGAATAGTTCAAAAAATAAAAAATAAAAGCGAGTACCATTGGCAACTAATTCAGGAAGTAGAACCGTTTTTTTCGTTTGGGCCTTTTTAGGCTTATTCGCTGGCGGCTATGCTTTAAATCTTGGAATGGTAAGGTCAAAAATGGAGAAAATGGAAACTCCAAAAGGGAGTACAATTATCGATTCTCCCATTATAGAAACTCCTTTTACTATTTATGATCCTAATAATCCCAATAATCCAGGATCTGGAAGTAATGTTAATTTAGAAAATCCTCCCAATACCAATACCCAATGGGCCTATGATCCCATAACTGGAAATTATTATCAAACAGGTGGAGCTGCTGGTAATTCTACTATTACTTCTCCGCCATTCATGACTCCTGAGGAATATCAAAATTATTCCTACGAGCAATCCATGCGTGAAAATTGGAATACTATCGTTCAACAAAATGAGGCCGAAAACACTTCTGAGGTAGGAGTTATTCCTACCATCAAAGCCGAAAAAATGAATGATGCTTTTGGCCCGGGAGGAATTGATATTCGTCCATCTGGTATTGCCGAATTAAGTTTTGGAATTAATACTTCAAAAACAGAAAATCCTCAGATTCCAGTTCGTCAACGAAAAATTTCTGTTTTTGATTTCAATCAGAAAATTCAATTGAATGTGGTAGGAAATATCGGTGATAAATTAAAACTAACCACGAGTTATAATACCGAAGCTACTTTTGATTTCGAGAATCAAATGAAATTGGAATATACAGGTTACGATGATGAAATCATTCAGAAAATAGAAGCAGGAAATGTACAATTGCCATTGAATGGATCATTAATTACGGGTTCACAAAGTTTATTCGGATTAAAAACAGCATTGAAGTTTGGAAAATTAAATGTTACTTCTGTTTTCTCTCAACAAAAAGGAAAACGAACAGAAATTCAAGTGGCAGGAGGAGCACAACAAAGCACCTATGAAATTACAGCCGATAATTACGAAGCCAATAAACATTTTTTCTTAAATCATTACCACCGCGATAAATTTGATGTGGCCATGGCCAGTCTTCCCATTGTAAATTCAGGAGTAAGCATTACACGTATCGAAGTTTGGGTGACCAATAACAATAACACGGTTGACAATACCAGAAACATTATTGCATTTTCTGATTTAGGAGAAACAACAACTGAAGGTATTGAAGGAACTCCGAATAATATCAGTACGAATAAACTTCCTCGCAATAATGCCAATGGAATTTATAATTTTTTAACTGCAAATACTTCTTTCCGAAATTTCGGAAACGCTACAGGTGCATTGCAGGCAGTGGTGGTTCAGCCTGGTCCATTTGAGCAATCTGTTCATTATGAAAAATTACAAAACGCAAGAAGGTTATCTGATCAGGAATATAGTGTAAATACTGTTTTAGGTTTCATTTCCTTAAATCAACCACTCAATAACGATGAGGTTTTAGCAGTGGCTTATGAATATACTTTTCAAGGGCAAACTTATCAGGTGGGTGAATTTTCTACAGATGGTATTGCTGGACAAGAAGCTATTTTCTTAAAACTTTTAAAGGGAACCATTACGAATCCTCGTTTCAAAAGATGGGATTTGATTATGAAAAATATTTATTCTTTAGGTGCCTACCAAGTGAATAAACAAAATTTTACTTTACAAGTTTGGTATAATAATCCTGCTACAAGTGTCGACATCAATTATATTCCAAAACCAGGTTTAGATGATAAGCCCTTAATTCAAATTTTAAATTTAGATAGATACGATCAAAATAATCAAGCCTACGCAGATGGATTATTTGATTTTATTCCTCTCACCTTTGCCGGAAATAAAAGTCTAGGTGGAGGAACGATTAATCCCCAAAATGGTAGAGTAGTTTTTACTACAGTCGAACCATTCGGTACACATCTAAAAAATAAATTAGTGGCTGCAGGATTAGATCAAACGACCATTAATAATATCGTTTATCAACCACTTTACGATTCAACTAAAACAGCTGCACAGCAAATTCCGAAATTAAATCGTTTCAAAATAAAAGGTTCCTATCAATCTGCTTCCAGTTCCGAAATTTCATTGAATGCATTAAATATTCCGCAAGGAGCAGTGAAAGTAACTGCTGGTGGAGTTCAATTGGTAGAGAACACAGATTACACCGTAGATTATAATTTAGGGCGTGTACGAATTTTAAATCAAGGTTTATTAGAATCACAAACGCCTATCAATGTTTCGGTAGAAAGTAATACTTTATTCAGTATACAAACCAAAACTTTATTAGGAACACGTTTTGATTATCGAGTAAGTAAAGATATTGCTTTGGGCGGAACCATTTTAAATATGACGGAGCGTCCACTCACCCAGAAAATAAATATTGGTGATGAACCTATCAGTAATACTATGATTGGTTTAGATGGAACTTTTAGAAGGGAAGCACCATTCTTAACTCGATTGGTAGATAAATTACCATTAATTTCTACAAAACAAAAATCAACTGTTAATGCATCATTCGAATATGCACGATTAATTCCGGGAACAGCTCGAGCAATTTCAGGATTATCCTATGTAGACGATTTTGAAGGAAGTCAATCTGCTATTGATTTACGTTCTTTCAATACTTGGTCATTGGCGAGTGTTCCAAAAGGCCAACCGGATCTATTTCCAGAGGGATCTTTAATTAATAATCTTGCCTATGGAATGAATCGTGCAAAATTAGCTTGGTATGTTATCGATCCATTATTTTTCAATGATAATAATTTAACGCCTCAACATATTCGCGATAATCCAACTGTTATTTCTAAATCCTATTCTCGTCAATGGTTCGAACAAGATGTTTTTCCTTTCCGACAATTACCTGCTGGGCAACCCACGAACATTGCCGTTTTTGATTTAGCCTATTTCCCAGCAGAACGTGGGCCGTATAATTTCGACACTGATGGTTCATCTGGATTTTCTGCAGGAACAAATCCTCTAAATGGAAAATTATTTAATCCAGATACTCGTTGGGCTGGAATTATGCGCACACTTCAAACTACCGATTTTGAAGCAGCGAATATTGAATTCATTCAAATTTGGATGTTAGATCCATTCAGCACAGATGCCGTGAATGATTTAGGAACAACAGGTGGAGATTTTTATATTAACTTAGGTAATGTGTCTGAAGATATTTTATCTGATTCTAGAAAATCATTTGAAAATGGTTTACCGGTGAATACTTCTTTTGATCCTACCACTCTTGAAAATACAGTTTGGGGACGAGTTTCAACCACTCAACCAGTCGTAAATGCATTTGATAATGATCCAAATTCTAGATTGCTTCAAGATGTGGGTTATGATGGTTATGATAGTAATGATGAAGCAGATTATTTTAATAATTATGTGAATTGGGTTAATTCAAATATTACTTCTCCATCTGCACGTGACTCTTTAACTGGCGATCCTTCATCCGATAATTTCCATTATTACCGAGGAGATGATTATGATCAAGCTCAAGTTGATTTATTACAGCGATATAAAAAATTCAATGGTCCAGATGGAAACTCTCCTTCCAATGAATTTTCTGCGGCATTAAATGGGGATGGATATCCAACATCAGCTACCACTATTCCTAACGTGGAAGATATTAATCAAGACAATAACTTAAGTGAAGCAGAAAGTTATTTTCAATATAAATTAAGTCTTCGCCCAAATGATATGGTGATAGGAAGAAATTATATTACTAATATTTATTTGACGGAAGCGAAAGAATTGCCAGATGGATCTACGAAGCAAGAAAAATGGTATCAGTTTAAAATTCCTGTTCGTGAATTTGAAAAAAGAATAAATGGAATTGCTGATTTCCGTTCTATTCGTTTCATTAGAATGTTTATGAAAGACTGGGATAAACCAACCGTTTTACGTTTTGCAAGATTAGAATTAATTAGAGGAGAATGGAGAATTTATCGTGAATCATTATTGTCGGAGGGTGAATATATTCAAGGAGATCCAGGTGGAACATTATTTAGTTTGTCTGCAGTGAATATCGAAGAAAACGGAAGACGCGATCCTGTAAATTATATTCTTCCTCCAGGAATTCAACGTCAGGTGGATGTGGCCACAGCTAATTTAAGAAACCTTAATGAGCAATCTTTATCGATGGAAGTTTGCGGATTGAAAGATGGTGATGCACGTGCTTGTTATCGCAATGTTGATTTTGATATTCGTTCTTACAAAAGATTAAAAATGTTTGTTCATGCTGAATCAACAATTGAAAACGGACCAGAAGAATGTAAAGATAATGAGGCGACTTTATTCATGCGATTAGGTACAGATTTTACCGAAAACTATTATGAGTATGAACTTCCATTGAAGATGAGTAATTGGTATGACAACAGCGAAGCAAATATTTGGCCGGATGCAAATAGTATTGATATTTTATTTGATTCATTGATTGCGGTAAAACAACGAAGAAATAATCGTGTGGCGGCAGGAATAGCCTTTACCAATGAAATTTATACAGAAGAAGATCGTACTCTCGGAGGTAGATTAATTAAAGTGATAGGTAATCCAAATTTACAAGGATTAAAAATAGTGATGATTGGAATTCGCAATCCAGGAAAGGATAGCGATAACCCATGGAAACCAGATGATGGGAAAGATAAATGCTTAGAAGTTTGGATTAACGAATTACGATTAACCGATTTTGATCAAAAAGGTGGATGGGCTGCTTTAGCACGAATGAATGCAAATTTAGCTGATTTTGGAAACGTAGCCTTTAGTGGAAATTATTCTACTCCTTATTGGGGAAGTATAGAAAAGCGCGTAAGCGAGCGACAGCGCGAAACTGTTTTTGGTTGGGATGGTTCATCTTCTTTTGAGTTAGGAAAATTCTTTCCTGAAAAGTGGGGAATTAAATTACCACTCTTCTTAGGGTATTCAGAAAGTTTTATCAATCCTCAATACGATCCGCTTAATCCAGATATTTTATTTCAGATGTCAGCATCAGATATGACACCCGAACAAAAAGCATCTCATAAACAGAAAGCACAGAACTATACGCGTAGAAGAAGTATGAACTTTACCAATGTGCGTAAAGAAAAATCAAAGACAGAAAGTAAACCCATGCCTTGGGATATTTCCAATTGGTCTGCCACCTATTCTTTTAATGAAATTTATCATAGAGATATCAATGTTGAATACAATACCAATAAAACTTATCGAGGCGGATTGACCTATGCTTATAATTCAAATCCAAAACCAATTGAGCCATTTAAAAACAATAAATTTTTAGGAAAATCTAAATGGTTGGCCTTAATCAAAGATTTTAATTTTACTCCGCTTCCTAAACAAATCGGATTTAGAAATGAAATTAATAGAACTTATACAGCAAATTTAATTCGAAATAATTTTGATGCGATTTCGTTGCCAAATTACACTAAGAATTTTACTTGGGTGCGTGCATATGATTTGAAGTATGATCTTACCAAAAGTTTAAAAGTAGATTTTACGGCAAATAATAATGCGTTGATTACAGAACCAAATGGAAGAGTAGATAAATTATATCAAGAGGAATATGCAGCGTTCAAAGACAGTGTAAATAGAAGTTTACGTCAGTTTGGAACGAATATGCAATACACACATACATCAAATGTGAATCTCACTTTGCCATTGAATAAACTTCCTATCACCGATTGGATTACTCTGACTACACGATATTCGGCAGGTTATGAATGGAAGCGCGCTCCACTTGGACAAGATTCATTAGGAAATGTTATTCAAAACAACAGAAATGTATCTTGGAGCGGACAATTTAATTTCACCAACCTTTATAATAAAGTTCCGTATTTGAAAAAGTTAAATCAGAAATTAACTTCTGGTTCCAGCGGTGGAAAAGGAAAATTAGGTGATAAAACAAAGGATAAATTAAAGGATAAGACAAAAAAATTACCTGACGGTAAGGATTCAACAGCAACGGAGGTAAAAGAAAAGGAGAAGGAAGAAAAAGAACCTATTTTTACTGTAAAGGAAAATATTTTCAGAGTGTTGATGAGTTTGAAAACAGTTTCCATGACATTTAGCACAACCGATGGTATTTTGATGCCTGGCTATTCTCAGTCTACACAAATGATGGGAATGAATCAAAATTGGTCGGCACCCGGAACAGGATTTATTTTTGGAAAGCAAAATCGCAACCTTCTCGGTCTTCCTGCTGATTGGGGTAATGGCGAAAGTGAATATGCATTTCACGCAGCAGAAAAAGAATGGTTGATTCGTAATTCTAGTTTGAATTTACCCTATGTTACTAACCACTCCAAAAACTTTAGTTCGCGAGCAACTATCGAACCCATAACTGGTTTAAGAATTGAAATTAATGCCGACAAAAATATTTCCGAAAATCAAAGTTCATTTTTTAGATGGCATGATTCAACGTCCATGTATCAGATGCAAAATCCAATGCTAAATGGAATGATGAGTATGTCTGTCATTACTTGGAAATCGGCTTTTTCAAAAGACGATACATTAGGTGTTTCTAAAGTGTTTGAAAATTTTAGAGATAATAGAGCTATTGCATCAGAGTTGCTAGCAGGAGAAAATCCAAATTCAAATGGATTTAGTTCAACTGAATCTGGTTATCAAGATGGTTTTGGAGGAACGCAACAGGATGTAATGATTTCATCTTTCATTTCGGCTTACACTGGAAAAAATATCGATAGAAAACACACCAATCCCTTTACATTGATGCCTATGCCCAATTGGAGAATCACTTTTGATCCAATGGCAAAAACAAAAATCAAATGGATAAAAGAGAAGTTTAAATCATTTACCATTGGACATGGCTATCGTTCTTCATTAACGATTGCCAATTATACCACCAATTTAAATGGAACGCGAGATGCTAATGGATTTATTGACAACAGAGATATCTCCGATAATTTTATCAATAGCCGGCAGATGAATACCGTCACTATTTCTGAACAATTTAGTCCGTTGTTGAATGTAGATATCACTTGGAAAGTAAAAAATAAAGGGGTTGAAAACGGTTTAATTACTAAGTTGGAAATTAAAAAAGATCGTAGCATGTCGTTGAGTTTAACTAATAATCAGTTAACAGAAATTAAAGGAAAAGAGTTAGTTATTGGAAGTGGCTATCGCTTTAGCAAAGTGAAACTTCCGTTTAAAATTGGAAACAAACCATTAGAAAGTGATTTAAATTGTAGGGCCGATATTTCTATTCGAAACAATTCAACCATCACTCGAAAAGTAGTAGAAAATCAAAATCAGGTTACTTCTGGTCAGAATATGATTTCCATCAAAACGTCAGCCGATTACCAAATCAATCAGAAATTAACGATTCGTTTTTATTACGATAAGGTCATTACAAAACCAAAAATCTCCACTTCCTTCCCAACGGCCAACACTAATTCGGGAATAGCTATTCGATTCACGTTATAATATACCTACTTACAGTCTCCATACTGTTGCCAACAGTGGTTTATAATTTTTTCCAATGAGCTATTTAAAAAATCATACTTTTGGTCAAAATTTTTAAAATGAATATACCTGCAGATTTAAAATACACCAAAGATCACGAGTGGATTAAGGTTGAATCCGGCAATATTGCTGTGGTTGGAGTAACAGATTTCGCCCAAGGAGAATTAGGTGATATCGTTTACGTTGAAATTGAAACCAAAGGCGAAACCATTGCTAAGGAAGAAGTTTTTGGAACTATCGAAGCAGTAAAAACTGTAAGTGATTTATTTATGCCAGTTAGCGGAGAAATTACCGAGGTAAATAGTGCTTTGGATGGTAATCCAGAATCTGTAAACAAAGATCCTTATGGAACTGGTTGGATGGTGAAAATTACCTTGAGCAACCCTTCTGAATTGGATGGATTGTTAACAGCTGATCAATATAAAGCGCTAATAGGCTAAGATGATTTTACGTTACAATATCCTCTCGATATTGTGGGCTGTTTTTATTCTCATCCTTTCACTCGTAAGCAATAAAAGTTTACCTGAAGTGAGTTTATGGGAATGGGTCTCGATGGATAAGCTAGCGCATGTTTTTATGTATGGTTTATTAGTT
Organism: Chryseobacterium gleum; assembly: GCA_945865695.1. GTDB lineage: Bacteria > Bacteroidota > Bacteroidia > Flavobacteriales_D > UBA2798 > CAMBFX01. The sequence goes on from CAMBFX010000106.1 coordinate 9,122, forward strand.
TTTTTATTAACAACTGGTTTAAAGAGACAATATTCCAACGAATGGTTGCGTTATTACGCCAAAAGCGTTGCATTTTGGTTAGGTATGTTCTATGGATTATTACTGGAAATCATGCAGTTGATTATAAGTCAAGATCGTTCATTTGAAATAGCAGATATTATGGCTAATTCTGTTGGATGTGTTTTAGGGATTTTTGGCTTTATGTTAATCTATGGAAAAGAGCTAAGCAAATGAAACTTTGAAAGAATTTAATTCGTAAATTGCACAAAAAACAATAGGATTATGGAAGTGAAGAAAAATCCAAATGCCGACATCGATAAGAAAAAACCAGCGTTATTTATGTTGGGTGGTGTTGCTGCATTAGCTTTTGTTTTAGTTTTAGGTGAGTATACTTCTGCGGAGGTTACTTATAGCCAAAACAAAAAGAAAGCAGACAAAGCTCTAGAAATAGAAGAAGTATTGGAGATGCCAAATAGCACTCCACCACCACCACCACCTCCACCACCGCCACCAGTATTATTGACTAATGTGGAAGTAACCAAGGATGAGAAAAAGGTAAACCAAGATGTTGTCGTGGTAAACAACGAAGACAACGAAAAAGTTGAAATCGTTGACATCAAGGTGGAAGAAAAAGTAGTAGTTGACGAAATTTTTGACGTTGTGGAAGAACAACCTGAATATCCAGGTGGAACACAAGAATTATATACCTTCATTGGTAAAAACTTTAAATACCCTGAAATGGCTCGTGCGGCTAACGTTCAAGGAAAAGTATATGTAAGTTTCGTTGTTGGAAAAGATGGATCAATTGAAGAGGTGAAAATTCTTCGTGGTTTGGGGTCCGGATTAGATGAAGAAGCAGCACGTGTGGTGAAGATGATGCCAAAGTGGAAAGCTGGAAAGCAACGTGGAAAAGAAGTAAAAGTTCGATACAACCTTCCTATCGTTTGTAAATTGAGTTAATCAAATTTGAAATATTAAAAAAGCCTCGAAGAAATTCGAGGCTTTTTTTTGCCTTCGACTCGCACTTGTTTGCACACCGACCGCTTAGGCAACTTACCTTCCAAAAATTACAATTGGCTCAGCAACCGGCTTCAGCCGATTGGCAAAAAACAAATTTTATATTTGGCTTTAGCCATAAATTCCCCACCTGTAATTAAAATATTTCTTAATTTAGAACCAAATCGATTTATATGCAAAGCAAAATTTCCTCCTTCGAAGAATATCAAAAAGTTTATGATAAAAGTGTAAAAGATCCCGAAGGTTTTTGGGGAGAAATTGCCGGCAATCTTCAATGGAGAAAAAAATGGGATAAAGTTTTAGATTGGAATTTTGAAACAGCCGATGCCAAGTGGTTCATCAATGGAAAAATGAACATCACCGAAAATTGTTTAGATCGGCATCTCGAAAAAAACGGAGATAAAATTGCGTATATTTTTGAAGCGAATGATGTAAATGAAGTTTCCAGAAAAATTACCTATAAAGAATTACATGCTGAAGTTTGTCGATTTGCGAATGTTTTAAAAAAGCACGGAGCCAAAAAAGGAGATCGTATTTGTATTTACATGCCCATGATTCCCGAAGCCGTAATTGCCATGTTAGCATGCGCAAGAATCGGTGCCATTCATAATGTAGTTTTTGGTGGATTTTCTTCTTCTTCATTGGCAGGAAGAATTCAAGATTGTGATTGTAATATCGTGGTGACTGCAGACGGAGCCTATCGTGGAGCAAAAGAAATTCTATTGAAAGAAGTAGTAGACGAAGCTTTAGAAAATTCTCCCTCGGTGAAAAAAGTAATTGTTTATGAGAGAACCAAAATAAAAATTAAATGGAATTCAACTAGAGATTGTTGGTGGCATGAAGAAATGAGTTCTGTCAATGATAATTGTGATGCAGAAGAAATGGATAGTGAAGACATGCTTTTCATTCTTTATACTTCTGGTTCTACCGGTAAACCGAAAGGCGTTGTACATACTTGTGGTGGTTATGCTGTTTTTACTTCTTATACATTTAGAAATGTTTTTCAGTATAACGAGAATGAAATTTATTGGTGTACTGCCGATGTGGGATGGATTACCGGTCACTCCTATATTGTGTATGGTCCATTGATAGAAGGTGCAACAGGAGTGATTTTTGAAGGTATTCCCACCTATCCTGATGCTGGAAGGTTTTGGAAGGTGATTGACAAACACCAAGTGAATATTTTTTATACTGCGCCCACTGCTATTCGTGCATTAGAAGCAGCGGGATTAGATTTTGTGAAACCGTATCAATTAAATTCTCTTCGTGTATTAGGAAGCGTAGGCGAACCCATCAACGAAGAAGCTTGGCATTGGTACGACACCAACATCGGAAAAAATAATTGTCCGATTGTAGATACATGGTGGCAAACCGAAACAGGTGGAATATTAATTTCTCCCATTGCAGGAATCACCAAAACAAAACCTGGATTTGCAACTTTACCATTACCAGGAATCCAACCAATATTAGTGGATGATAAGGGAAATGAAATTTTAGGAAATGGTGTGGAAGGAAATCTTTGTATTAAATTTCCGTGGCCTTCGATTATTAGAACTACCTATGGAGATCATGAAAGATGTAGGCAAAATTATTTCGCAACCTATAAAAATTTATATTTCACGGGTGATGGATGCAAACGTGATGAAGATGGATATTATCGAATTACAGGAAGAGTAGATGATGTGATTAATGTTTCTGGGCATCGCATCGGAACAGCGGAAGTAGAATCTGCCATCAATCAACATCCGCTCATTGTAGAAAGTGCAGTGGTAGG
>CAMBFX010000107.1 GCA_945865695.1 Chryseobacterium gleum
TCCAATAAAAAATCAAAACAATCGAATGGAAAAAAAGCTTTTCGACCTGCTGATGATGATGAGAGTGGTTTTGAAAAACAAGAAGGAAAGGAGAACGAATCTAAACGAATAATGCGAATTTCTAATCTCAAAAATTTTAAAAAATATTCCATTAATTGGTATGACACAGAAACAGGAGATTTAAAAATGATAACAACTAAATTTCATTTTTCTGGAAAATTCAGAGTGAAAATACCCGATGAAATCAATCAAACTACCTATCAAGATTTGGGATTCACCATTCAACCTGCTGGGAAAACATTTTTAGGAGAAAAAATAAAAAAGAGAGATGAATTTTGAAAATTTAAAGTTCTATATCCGGAATATCTTGCTTCGATTCAGTATTTACTTTCCCTTCAATTTCATTTATCTTTTGGTTAATTAAGTTTAAAACAGTTGTCAAATTTTTATTGACTGATTCATTTTCAAATCGCAAAACTTCAATTCCTTGCTCACTTAAATAATTGTCTCGCTCAGTGTCTCTAATAATTCCCTTATCAGTAAAATGACTTGCTCCATCCAATTCAATGGCTAATTTATATTTGGGAGCATAAAAATCAATAACATATTGTTCAATGATAAATTGCTTTCTAAACTTAACCTTATTAAATTTTTCATTTTTAATTCTACTCCATAACATTCCTTCTTCGTTGGTCATTCTCGTTCGAAGTGTTATTCCTTTTGTTGGGACTTTATTTTTCATACATATAATCTTTAGTAAATATTTATTTCGCCCCTAGTAATTCTTTAGCATTGGCCAATGCCGCTTCTGATAATTTATCACCGCTCAACATTTTTGCAATTTCTTCAATACGCTCGTGCTCTGTCAGTTTTTTCACTTGTGTAGAAGTAATATTTTTAGAAACTGTTTTAAAAACTTTATATTGAGAATTTCCTTTTACCGCTACTTGCGGTAGATGCGTAATTGAAAAAACCTGCATTGATTTTCCCATGCCGCGCATGATGTCTCCCATTTTATTGGCCACATCACCCGAAACACCGGTGTCAATTTCATCAAAAATAATGGTCGGTAATGATTTCAATTTTGAGGTAATTGATTTTATCGCCAACATTAATCTCGAAAATTCTCCTCCTGATGCAACTTTCGAAATTTCTCTTAATTCTCCTCCCATATTCGCTTGAAATAAAAACTCAATATGATCTAATCCATTTTGCAATGGTTCACCCGCTTCTGATAATTGAATTTTCATTTCAGCATGTGGCATAGCCAAATCAGCAAGAATGAATTTGATTTCCTTCTCCAATTTCCCGCAAACGGATTTTCTTTTTTCTCTTAATTTATTTCCAGATTCAATTACTTTTTTGAATGCTAAATCTTTTTCCTTAGTAAGTTTCTCAATAGTTTCATCCAATGAAGTAATAGAACTAATTTTATTTCCTAATTCATCACGTAATGAAATTAATTCTAAACAAGTTTTAACTCTATGCTTAAATAATAAATTATTAATGAGATTCAATCTCTCTGAAAGCAATTCAATCCTCTTCTGATCAAGAAAAACTTTTCCATCTAAAATTTCAATTTCTGATAAAATATCTTTTACTTCTATCAATGAGGATTCTACTCTTTCAGATAATTTTTCTGTTTCTGAACTGAATTTGGAAAGTTTTTGCAAAATAGATTTCACTTCCTTCAAGTTGTTCACTACTCCACTTTGTTGGTCATCCAAAATAGAAATAGCTCTTTGAAATCCCGTTTTAATTTCTTCGGAGTTGGTTAATAATTCCAGTTCCTTTTCTACACTTTCTTCTTCACCCTCTTTCAATTTCGCTTCTTCTAATTCAGTATATTGAAATTGAAAATAATCCAAATCGAGCTTGGATTTTTTCTCTGTTTCTAATAATTCCTCAAGTTGTAAAGAAATAGATTTATACGTTGAAAATGATTCTTGATATTTCTTCAATTCTGTTTTAGCATCGGCAAACGTATCCAATAAATCAAATCGATTAACCGATTTATTGATTTCTAAAGTTTGATGCTGCGAATGTATATCTACCAATGAAACTCCTAATTCTTTTAATTGTTGCAAGGTAACTGGTGTATCGTTGATGAAAGCTCTTGACTTTCCTTGAATAGAAATTTCTCTTCTAAGAATCGTTAATTCGTCAAATTCAATTTCATTTTCTGAAAAGAAATTTTCTATCCCGATATCTATCGGGACATATCCTTTCAAATTAAATTCACCTTCGATAACGCATTTTTTTTCCTTATCAAAAAGTGATTTCGAATCGGCTCGTTCACCCAAAATTAATTCGAGCGCTTCAATCATGATGGATTTTCCGGAACCTGTTTCTCCAGTAATAATGTTCAATCCTTTACCGAAAGGTAATTCGAGTTGTTGTATCAGTGCGTAGTTGTTGATGGAAAGTCGTTGTAGCATGAAATTATTTGTTGATTTGTTGAATTTTGAATTGTTGATTTACAAGACAAAAATAACAGAGTTTTGGATTACAAATACTTTCTTATCCAATTTCTAGAAATAGAATTACTAACAATGTGGCAGTTTTAGAATAGGTTAAACGCCAAATTGACTAAATATTTTAGTCAATTATGACAATTTAGCCGAAAGAAGGAATTGGAACAGCAATTGAGCCAACAGTTGTAAATACTTATACTATGGACTTCTCAAAATACACTATCAAATCACAAGAAGCGGTGCAACAGGCCCAACAACTGGCAATGGAAAACCAAAACCAGCAAATTGAAACTGGACATCTTTTAAAAGCTATTTTCAATGTGGATGAAAATGTAACACCTTATATTTTAAAAAAATTAACGGTTAATTTCAATATCGTTGAACAAGCTTTAGACAGAATTATTGCTTCCTATCCGAAAGTTTCGGGTGGGCAAGAATATTTATCTCGTAATGCCAATATTGCTTTGCAAAAAGCAAAGGCATCGATGAAAGATTTCGGAGATGAATTTGTTTCCATCGAACATTTATTAATTGGATTATTAAATGCAGGTGATAATATCGCACAACTTTTAAAAGACAGTGGCGTGAATGAAAAAGGATTGAAAGCCGCTATTACAGAATTACGCAAAGGCGAAAAAGTAGTTTCTGCTTCGCAAGAAGAAACTTATAATTCATTGAATAAATATGCGAAAAACTTAAATGAATTAGCCAAAGCTGGAAAATTAGATCCTGTGATTGGTCGTGATGAAGAAATAAGAAGAGTATTGCAAATTCTTTCTCGAAGAACAAAAAATAATCCGATTCTCATTGGAGAACCTGGCGTGGGTAAAACAGCCATCGCAGAAGGTTTAGCGCATCGTATTATCAATAATGATGTTCCAGAAAATTTAAAAAGCAAACAAATCTTTTCTTTAGATATGGGTGCTTTGATTGCAGGGGCAAAATACAAAGGAGAATTTGAAGAAAGATTAAAAGCAGTAATTAAAGAAGTAATATCTGCCGAGGGAGAAATTGTTTTATTCATTGACGAGATTCACACACTCGTAGGCGCAGGAGGCGGTGAAGGAGCCATGGATGCGGCCAATATTTTAAAACCGGCTCTTGCAAGAGGAGAATTACGTGCCATTGGTGCAACCACTTTAAATGAATATCAAAAATATTTTGAAAAAGATAAAGCATTAGAAAGACGTTTCCAAAAAGTTTTGGTGGATGAACCGAATGCCGAAGATGCTATTTCTATTCTTAGAGGAATAAAAGACAAATACGAAAATCACCATAAAGTTTTAATCAAAGATGAAGCAGTAATTGCTGCTGTGGAATTATCACAACGATACATTACCGATAGATTCTTACCCGATAAAGCCATCGATTTGATTGATGAAGCCGCCTCTAAATTAAGAATGGAAATTAATTCCAAACCCGAAGAATTAGATGAGATGGATCGTAGAATTATGCAACTCGAAATTGAAAGAGAAGCAATCAAAAGAGAAAATGATCATAAAAAATTAGTGGTGCTGAATGCTGAAATTGCCAACCTATCTGAACAGCGAAATGATTTCATGGCGAGATGGAAAGCAGAGAAAGAAATTTTAGAAGGAATACAAAAGACAAAAGAATCTATTGATAATTATAAATTAGAAGCCGATCAAGCTGAACGTAACGGTGATTATGGAAAAGTGGCAGAAATTCGTTATGGAAAAGTGAAAGAAGCAGAAATTTCATTGGAGAAAGCACGTGAACAATTAAATTTGATGCAACGCGATACAAAAATGATTAAAGAAGAAGTGACGGCCGAAGAAATTGCTGATGTAGTAAGTCGATGGACAGGAATTCCAGTCAATAAAATGTTGGAAAGTGATAAAGAAAAATTATTGCGATTAGAAGATGAATTGCACAAACGTGTAGTTGGACAAGAAGAAGCAATTGCTGCAGTAGCAGATGCAGTGAGAAGAAGTAAAGCGGGTTTACAAGACATGAAAAAACCAATTGGTTCTTTTATTTTCTTGGGAACAACTGGTGTAGGTAAAACAGAATTAGCAAAAGCACTCAGTGAATTTTTATTCAATGATGAGAATTCGATGACGAGAATTGATATGAGCGAATATCAGGAACGTCATTCTGTTTCTCGATTGGTAGGAGCGCCTCCTGGATATGTAGGTTATGAAGAAGGCGGACAATTAACAGAGGCCGTGCGAAGAAAACCATATTCTGTTGTTCTATTGGATGAGATTGAAAAAGCACATCCGGATGTATTCAATATTTTATTGCAAGTTTTGGATGATGGAAGATTAACAGATAACAAAGGTCGTGTGGTGAATTTCAAAAACACCATTATCATCATGACATCCAATATTGGTTCACATATCATTCAGGAAAATTTTGAGAAACTGAATAAAAAAGATCCTGATGAAGTGGCTGAAATTACCAAACGCGAAGTATTTGATCTTTTGAAAAAATCAGTTCGCCCAGAGTTTTTGAATCGTATTGACGAAATAATCATGTTCCGTCAGTTGAGCAAGAATGAAATTCGAGGAATTGTAAATTTACAATTACAAATTCTCACAAAGATGTTGCATCAGAATGACATTAAAATTCACATAACAAACGAAGCAATTCAAAATATTTGCGATGAAGGATTTGATCCACAATTTGGAGCGAGACCAGTGAAACGCGTGATTCAGAAAAAAGTGATGAATGAATTATCCAAACAACTTTTAGCTGGGAAAATATCAAAAGACACGATGATTGTGTTGGATGCGATTGATAAGCAGATTGTGTTTAGGAAGCCGATAAATGAAAAGGAAGAAATAGCTGTCAACTTTAGTTGATAGTCATAAATGATATTTAAAACTAAAAAACCGCAGTAAACTTTCTGCGGTTTTTTAGTTTTATGAAATACTATTTTTCAAATTCAGCAACACATTTACGCACACCATCGAAGTAAGTTTCGGCAACTACATCTAAATGTTGCAGACATTCAAACAAATCAAAATATTGAGGATTTTCTTTCTTGAACTTTTTTAATCGTTTACCAGCATTGCTTGTTCCCATTGGCATGGGATACAAATCTTCCTCTAGATTTTTTGAAAAATAAACTATTTGTACAGTTTACCCTAATTTTGGGTCAAATCACTAAATTATTTACCCTAATTTTGTGATATAAACATTAAATATTTATCCTAATTCTATGACATTTCATAATGGAATATCCTTCCCAAATTACAAAAATTAGAATTTAAAAAATCGCAAGTCATAAGTTTCAGAATTAAGCCAAAGATCGAAAATATCACTGCTAAAAAACCCGTTGGCTAATGCCAACGACTATAAAACAAACTCTTCAAAATTATCAGGCGTAATTAATTTACATTCAGAATTTTTATAATTCTCTGTAAATGTTTTTGAAAATTTTGGTTTAGCATTTTTATTCCACTTAAATTCAAAAGCAAATAGTTTACCATTTCGCTCTTCGATATAATCAATTTCTTGTTGCTGTGTCGTTCTCCAAAAATAGCGGTTACTACTTATTTGATTGTAATGCAAATATTTTAATCGCTCACTCACCAAAAAGTTTTCCCATAATGCTCCAATATCATTTCGCAATTCTAGTGTATTGAAATTTGCTAATATTGAATTTCTAATTCCATTATCGAAAAAATAAATTTTACGCGACCTCTTCAATTCATTTCTCTGATTTCTACTAAACGAATACAATCTAAAAATTACATACGTTTGTTCCAATAATAAAAGATAACGTTCGATGGTGGCTGGATCCGAATTGGTAATTTGTGCAAGTTCATTATAGGAAACTTCATTGCAAACTTGCAAGGCAATTGCTTTCAATAATTTTTCTAATACTTCCGGTTTTCTAATTTGCTGAAAAGTAAAAATATCTTTATATAAATAACTTCCTGATAAAAATTCAAGAATGCGTCTTTCTTCTCCAGAATGATTAATCACATCTGGATAAAATCCATATACCAAACGATGATTGAGTTGCGAGTTACGTTCTAATATATTTGAATTTTCGGACAACTCATTCCATGAAATCGGAAACAAAGTATATTCATATTTCCTCCCAGTTAACGGTTCATTAATTTCATTTGCTAATTCAAATGCCGATGAACCTGTTGCAATCAATTGAACATTTTTAAAATTATCAGTAATTAACTTTAAAGTAATCCCGATATTTTTTACCCGCTGCGCTTCATCAATGATGACCAATTTATTATTTCCAATCAGATTTTTTAATTGTGAAGATGAAATATTTTCTAACTGCTCCCTCGTGTTTGGGTCATCTCCAGTTAACGAAAGTGTTGTTAAAGATAAATCTGATCTAATTCGCTCTAAAAGTGTTGTTTTTCCAACTTGACGAGCACCTAATAAAATCAAAGCTTTTCCTCTAAAAAGATCTTTTTTTATGTATTTAAGTAATTGTCTTTCAATCATAATTGTGCAAATATATGATTTTATCGAGTATAATCCTAAATTATTATGTTTTTTTAGTATTATACTCGTAATAATTAGATTATATTAAATATATAATTGATTATCATTTGTTTATGGCTGTTTAAAATTTGGTTAAAAATCAACTTTACTAAATAAGGAAAAGATTTTTTATTAATCTACTAATTTAATAGATTATAATACTTTGATTATATTAGCGCCATGAAATTCATTGTAATTATTTCCGTTTTTCTATTTCCACTTTTTGTGAATGCCCAAAACTATTCGGTTTACAACCAAACTTGGATTAGCGGAACCTATCAACAAAACATCAAAAAATGGAATTTCCGTTTGGATGGTAGTTATCGCAGCATTGAATATTTCAAATACAATCGCCAGTTTATTATTCGAGAAATCAGTTCGTATAATTTCAATTCGCATTTACAATTAGGTGCAGGGCCTTGTTTATCCTGGCAATATCCATATGGAAGCTTAAAACCGGTTATGGAATTTAGGCCAACTGCACAATTGTTGTTTCGGAAAAATCTAAAAGGAGGGAAATTTGAAAAAAACTTACCTGAATTTTCTGCTCGTTTGCGATGGGAGTTTCGGTATTTTGAGAATGAAAATAAATGGAGCGATGTTTTTCATCGAGGAAGATTTTTAGTGAGAGGTAAAATTCCTTTAAATGAAAAATTTTCAATTATTCTTCAAGACGAAATCATGTTTCAAAAAATTCCTTCAGATAAATTTCGTTTTCAAACCAATCGAATTTATGTGGCCTTCAATTATAAATTCAAAAATTTCATTCTTGAACCAGGATTCATGTTCCAATTAATCAAAAGAAGTTCTACTGAAAATGAAATTGACAATAATTTCATTTTGAATTTGATGAATTAGGCTTTTTGTTTTTTACTCTTCTTCTTTTGAAGTGATTTTTCTTTCACTAAGATTTGTTGAAGTGTACTTGTCTTTAATTTCTCCACTGTAGCATCTCTAACATCTTTCATTACCCAACGCAATCCACAGGTCACCTCATCCTTACAATCATCACATTTTTGGTAGAATTGAAACGTAGCGCATGGAACCAATGCGATGGCTCCATCAAATAATCTCACTATCTCAGCAAGGTTAACATCTTTCGGTTCGCGTATCAAATAATACCCTCCACCCTTTCCCATTTTGCTTCCCAAAATTCCAGCCTTGCGCAATTCTAATAAAATAGCTTCTAAAAATTTCTTAGGAATATTTTCACTTTCTGAAATCTCTGAAATTAAAATCGGACCGCGCTTTTTCTCCCTTGCTAATTTAAGCAAAGCATGAATGGCGTATTTTGTTTTTTTTGAAAGCATTATTAAAATTTCAAAAACTTATCACACATCTCATTCAATCTTTTTAATCCTGATTCATCTTTCATTTTATCGCTATCATCAAAACTACTCTCAATATTCGAGAATTTCGGTTTATCCGATAAAACTTCTACTTGAAGATAATGCAAGACACCCGTCATTTGATCTAAAGGTCGCAACGCTGCTCCTCTGCCCGAAGAAACGCCAATTAAAGCGGCTTTCTTAGTTTTAAAATGCTTGGGGTGAGTAGCGTCAATAAATGCTTTTAAAACACCAGGAAAACCTCCGTTATATTCTGAAATCACAAAAATAAATTTCTCTGCTTGAGAAATATTCAATTCTACTAATTGATCAAATGCTAAATCCTCTTCTTCATTAATTTTTGTAAAAACGAAATCTCGAGGCAATTCTTCTAATGAAAAAATACGATGCGGTATATTCTTACCATCTAAAATAGCCGAAACTACTTTTGCAACACGCAAACTATAACTATCTTTTCGATTGGTCCCGCTAATAATAGAAATCATTTTTTCCTTGAATTTAATTCAAAGATAAGAATGATTTCTTAATAAAATTTATTGGTAATTATCTCACTAAAGTGATAGAACCCACTTTATCGTAATATTTCTCGATGCTTTTCGCCTCGGTTTTTAATCGCCAAACATAAACATCATTCGGAGCTTTTAATCCACCCACTAATCCATCCCAGCCAGCATTTAAATCATCTGTTTGAAAAATTAATTCTCCCCAACGATTAAAAATCATCAAATCATAATTCTCAGGGTCGATATCGTTTCCATAAACATAAAATACATCATTCATTCCGTCACCATTTGGTGTAAAACCATTGGGAATATAAATCACGAAATCTTCGTCTATCATCACATCAAAACAAACTGAATCGGGACAATTTGCAGCATTATAAGCATACAAACAAACATTATACGTACCAGCAGAATCATTTGGGAAAACAACGGTTGGATTCATATCTGAAGATTGGGCAAATCCAAAATCCCAAAGATAACTCACCGCTCCCACACTTAAATTTTCAAATGAAATGGTCGTACTCATGATGGTAGTTGGTTGTGGCCCGAACTCAAAATTCGCAATCACATCTGCTGGTCCAGAAATATTATGCATTGAAGATATTGTACATCCGTTCAAATCTTCGGCTTCTACTAAATAATTTCCAGTACATAAATCAATAAATGATGTTCCTGCTTGTTGCGTTCCACCATTTATGCTAAATAAAAGTCCAGTATTAGAAACGATATCAATTGTTCCATCACATACTTGAAAACATGTTTCGTCCACTGTGGTAACTGTCATTGTTAAAGCTACTGGTTCGGTAATTACCCAATCAATACTATCAATAATACAACCTTGAGCATCTGTGACTATTAAATCATAGGTTCCATCACATAATGCATTTACCGTTGTTGATGCAACTACTGCTAATCCAAACCAATTATAAGAATACGGAGTTGTTCCGCCTCCAATAACTGTAGTTGCAGTTCCATCACAAACGCCATTACAAGAAACATTTGTTGAATTAAATGTCATTGTTAAAGCAGTAGGCGCTGTAATCACATCACAATTGTTAGCAGCACATCCATTGGCATCGGTTACGGTTAAGCAATAATTTCCTAATGGTAAATTTGAAATCACAGCAGTAGTTATAGCATTAGGATCATCCCATAAATAAGTATAGGGTGAAGATCCTCCTGCAGCGGTTGCAGCAATAGTTCCATCAGTAAATCCAAAACAAGAAACATCATTTACAATAAATGTCATGGTAACTGCAGTTGGCTCGGCTATTATTACCGTTTGCGGAATCTGACATCCACCAGGGCCTTCAACAATTACACTAATATTTCCTGCACATAATCCAGTTGCCGTATTTGAAGCGGTGAAAGTTACTCCACCATCATAGCTATATTGAATAGCATCTACTGAGGTTATCGTAATTGTTCCATCACAAACTCCATTACAGGTTGCGCTTGTGGAAGCTAAAGTATAAGTAACCACACAGCACAATGGATCACCAGCACCTAAAACAGTAACTACAACATCAGCTGAATCTGGAGGGCAAGTTCCATTGCTAGGAACAACATAAGTCATTGTATAAGTTCCAGCACCAAGAATGGTTGGGTCAAACATATTTGAAGTTGGATTACTGCTTGCATCAAACCATGAGCCAGTTAAAGCAGGTGTTCCACCTAATTCAACAAACATATCTTCTGGAGCAGCGTTATAACATAATGTAAGTGTTCCGTCTATTCCAGCATTCACAGCTGGGTCAATAAATAATGTTACTGAATCGGTTGAACCACAAAGTGGATGACCATTTTCATAGGCAGTAACATAATAAGTGGTTTGTTGCGTAACTGTTGCCATTGGGTCAGCAATGTTCGGATCAGATAATCCAGTAGTTGGTGTCCAAGAATAAACTAAATCTAATCCATTCATACCTGTAAAAACAGATCCCGTTGCAGGAAATGGTCCATCACTAAAAACAACTGCTCCAGTGCAATCTAAAATTTCATAGGAAACTTCATTCTCATAAAATCCAGGAGAATAAAAAAGTTCATAGGTAGACCCTGCAGGAATTGACACAATATGCGTAATCGTAGTTCCTGTTGCCATGGTATAAGTTCCAAAATAAACTCCATCGATAAATAAGTCAATATATGAACCATTCCATCCATCTCCCCATGTATCATCAAAGTTAAAGGTGAAATCACAATTGGTACCAGCACCAATAGTTGTTGCTTCTAATTGAGTTGGAACATTTGTACATACTGTTTGATCTGGTCCAGCATCAACTGTTGGTCCCGGAGTAACAGTAACTGTAGTAGTGGTAGTATATGTACAACCAAAATCATCCGTAGCACTAAATTCATACGTATATGCACCTAAAGCATTCGGTGTAATACAAATGGTATTACAGTCTGGAGAAGTAGAAGAAATTTGTGCCGCTGCGGCTGCATTAATTCCTGACCATGAAGTAGAGTCACAATTTGCACCATAGATTGGAGTGAATTGTGTTACATCTGGCATTAAAGCAGGATCAAAACTAATATCCCAATCTACTACCCACCCATCATCTGCGCCCCATAAATCACAAAATTCTAATTGCCATGTTCCATTAAGTGGGCAACCGACCAATGCAGAAAGTGAGTTTAAAGGAGAATAGGTTCCTGGTGTTAATGTCTGCACGCCACTTGGTAAAGTAGTTACATTTGGAGTTATCCCAAAATTTGAACAGTCTACCCAAGTTCCAAGAACAGCATTTTCAGACCAACAATAAGTATAGGGTACACCCATAGGGTCTAAAGATGCAGGCCAGCTTGCATCTATTGGCTCTCCTAATGAGGTTCCTCCGCCTCCTTGTTGATGTAGAATTACCGATTGACCATTGGGACAAATTACTGATGCCACTAAATCACCCATAAATGAGTGCTCCATTGTTACACAAATATCAATTATTTGGTTAACGTTGGTTACACTTTGTCCGGGATTAAATATATT
>CAMBFX010000108.1 GCA_945865695.1 Chryseobacterium gleum
CTCGTGTTGACGAATTCACAGAGCAATTCAAAAACAAGACTGAAACATTGAATAGTATCGCTAACGAATGGGCTAAAATAGACACTTACAGTGCCGCTTTGAACGCTTTATTTGCTCCAGCAACAAAGTAATTTCTGTTTTAAAATAAAGAAAAGGAGGCTTTTTGGCCTCCTTTTTTCATTTTACGTGATGTACTTCTTATCTTTACAATAAAATATACCGAATGCTAAAAATATCTTCCTACAAACAACGTCAGAAATCGAACGTTAATGTTTATGTAATTTCTGATAAATCTCAAATTTCGGCATTCCGTGAATTAGGTGCTTATGCAAAAATAATTCGTGAGAAATTAGATGGAACCAAAACCGAAATCAATACATTTTATGTAGAAGATTCTAAATTAATTGTAGTTTCTTACGTAAATAAAGAAAAAGATCTTTCTTATAAACTTGAAAATTCAAGAGCGGCCGGATCTCGCTTATGTAAATTATTAAATGCGCATAAAGGCGAAATCGTTTGTTTAGCTGGAATCAAAAAAGCCTTAAGTTCAAAAGAAACTTATGCGTTTTTAGAAGGAATAGCGTTGAGTAATTATCAATTCCTGAATTATAAATCTAAAAAGGCTTTTAATACTTTAAAAGAAGTTCAGATTGAAGAAGGTTCTATTTCTTCTAAAGAAATTTCAGAATTGAATTTTAATTTCACGGCAGTAAAAACTTCTCGTGATTTAGTAAACGAACCCGTTATTTCTTTAAATGCCGAAGGATTATCAAAAGCAATAAAAGAACAAGGTGCTCATTGTGGTTTTGATGTAGAAGTACTCAATAAACAACAAATTGAAGCTTTAAATATGGGTGGTTTACTAGGAGTAAATCGTGGAAGTATCGATCCTCCTACATTTAATATTTTGACGTATCATCCAGCAAATGCTGTTAATACAAAACCATTAATTTTTGTTGGAAAGGGTGTGGTTTACGATACGGGCGGATACAATTTAAAAATTTCTGGTTCTATGGGAACCATGAAATGTGATATGGCGGGAGCATCTGCCGTTGTAGGAACATTATCTGCCTTATCATTGAATAAATTACCGGTTTATGCAATCGGATTAATTCCTGCAACAGATAATCGTATTGGATTAAACGCATTGGTGCAAGACGATATTATCACGATGCATAACGGAACAACTGTTGAAATTCAAAATACAGATGCCGAAGGAAGACTAATCTTGGCCGATGCATTGAGTTTTGCAAAAAAATACAAACCCGAGTTAGTAATTGATCTCGCTACTCTCACAGGAGCGGCTGCAGCAATAACTGGCCCTTATGGAAGTGCATTGCTTGGAAATGATAAAAAATATAAATCTGCATTGGTAAATTCAGGCGATGAAGTTTACGAACGATTAGCTGAAATGCCTTTCTGGAGAGAATACGATGAACTTTTAAAATCGGATATTGCTGATTTGAAAAATATTGGTGGAGCAACGGGTGGTGCAATCACCGCTGCTAAATTCTTAGAACATTTTACAGATTATAATTGGTTGCATATCGATATCGCAGGACCTGCTTTTATTTCTACGGAAAAAGATTACCGTCTCAAAGGAGGAACAGGAGTAGGAGTGAGGTTGCTTTATCATTTCACGAAGGAATTTATTAAAATGCAAAAATGATTAGCTGATTAGCGAATGAAGTAATTAGCGAATGAAAATACCTAATATCCGAAATTATAAACTAATAACTAAAAACGATTAACTTCCACTTTAGCTAACATAACTAACATAGCTAACATAACCAACATAACCAACACAACTAACTCAACAAATAGTTTATGTCAACACTCGTAATCGTACGCCACGGACAATCTGCTTGGAATCTTGAAAATAGATTTACTGGTTGGGTAGATGTGGATATCACTGCAAAAGGTGAAGAAGAAGCAAAAAATGCCGGAGAAAAATTAAAGAATTATAAATTCGATTTGGCTTATACTTCCAATTTGAAAAGAGCACAACGAACGCTTCAAATTATTTTGGAAACTACCAAGCAAACCAATTTAGAAGTCATAAAAAATGAAGCCTTGAATGAACGTCATTATGGCGATTTGCAAGGAGCCAACAAAGCAGAGACAGCCGAAAAATATGGGGAGGAGCAAGTACATATTTGGAGAAGAAGTTTTGATATCGCTCCACCAAATGGAGAAAGTTTGAAAGATACTTTAGCTCGTGTTTTGCCTTATTTTGAAAAAGAAATTGTTCCGAACTTAAAAGCGGGAAAAAATATAATTATCGCAGCGCACGGAAATAGTTTACGTGCCTTGATAATGTTTTTAGAAAAATTAAATCCAGAAGAAATATTACAAGTAGAAATTCCTACCGGACAACCCAAAGAATATCAAATAGACGAAAACCTAAAAGTGTTATCCTCTAAATTTTTATAATGGCGATTTTTTATAAAACACCCGAAGAAATTGAATTAATGCGCAAAGCAGCGCAATTGGTTTCGCGTACGCTTGGATTAATGGCAGAAAAAATTGAACCAGGAGTAACTACTTTGCAATTGGATAAATTAGCCGAAGAATTCATTCGTGACAATGGCGGTGTTCCTGTTTTTAAAGGATACCATGGATTCCCTTTTACACTTTGTATGTCGAGAAACGAACAAGTAGTTCATGGTTTTTGCAATGATATTCCATTGAAAGAAGGCGATATTATTTCTGTTGATTGTGGAGTTAAATTAAATGGTTTTGTAGGTGATCATGCTTATACTTTTCCAGTGGGAGAAGTTTCTGAAGAGGTAAAAAAATTGTTACGCGTAACGAAAGAATGTTTGTACATAGGAATTGAACAAGTAAAAGTGGGAAATCGTATTGGTGATTTGAGTGCCGCCATTCAAAATCATGCAGAGAAAAATGGTTATGGAGTAGTAAGAGAATTAGTGGGACATGGTGTTGGAAAAGAATTGCATGAAGATCCACAAGTACCCAATTACGGAAGAAAAGGTTATGGTCCGAAAATGTATGAAGGTTTGGTTTTAGCAATAGAACCGATGATTAATATGGGAACAAAAAATGTAAAACAATTGAAAGATGGTTGGACAATTGTTACCTCTGATGGAAAACCTTCTGCTCATTTCGAACACGATGTGGCATTGATAAACGGAGAAGCAGATATTCTTTCCACTTTTGATTTTGTAGAAGAAGCATTGAAGAAAAAAGGTTTAGTGTTTATTTAAATGAAAAAACTATATAGATTTTTATTGAATAAATTACCTCGACCGTTGTTGATACGTTTGAGTTATGTTTTCCGTTGGTTTGCACCTATCATTTACAAAGGAAATAAAGTTCAATGCAATGTTTGTAATAAAAATTTTAGAAAATTTTTATCATACGGAGCCGAAGGGCATCATAGAGAAAATGTGCTTTGTCCGAATTGTTTAACCTTAGAACGTCATCGTTTGATGTGGCTTTTTTTACAGAAGAAAACCAATTTTTTCAAAGATGATTTAAAGGTTTTGCATATCGCTCCCGAGCAATGTTTTTATTCTATTTTTAGAAAACAAAAAAACTTAAAATACCTCACTGCCGATTTATTTTCTCCTCTGGCAGATGTAAAAATGGATTTGCACAATGCACCCTTTGAAGATAATTCGTTTGATGTGGTTTTTTGTAATCATGTTTTAGAACATGTGGAAGACGATAAAAAATGTATGTCGGAATTATACCGCGTAATGAAACCCGGAGGTTTTGGAATTTTTCAAGTGCCGGTTGATTATACGAGAGAAAAAACCTATGAAGACAAATCCATCACTTCACCAGAAGATCGTGAAAAACATTTCTGGCAAAAGGATCATGTGAGATTATATGGACTGGATTATCCAACCAGATTAGCAGCAGCTGGTTTCAAAGTGACTTGCGATAAAATCGCTACTGAAATTCCTAAAGAAGAATCTCAAAAGTTAAAATTACCCTTGAATGAGGAAGTGTATTATTGCCAAAAATAAATAATGTCTGGATTACTCAAAAAAATAACTCCCGTTTACCTTAAAGCTTGGAAACGCAATAAGGAAGAATACTATCAACGTATTACCGAATTGAAAATCAAAAGTAGTGGAGTAGAGGAAGGTTTGCCATTTGTAGAATTGATAGATGACCGCCTGAACGATTCATTCGGGCAGGGTAAAAAATTTTTTTCTCATTTTCCAGATGAAGTGCAGCGTGTTTTGTATCGTAAATTTATTTCCAAAGAAATCAAAAAAGTTTTATGTGAGGATGCAATTAACGTTGCGCAGGATATTATTAAAAGATATTTAGGTCCGAAAAATGAAAAAGATGCGCATAACGAAGGAAAATATTATGAGTTTAAAAAAGGTGAAGTTGTTTTAGAAGCCGGAGCTTTTATTGGTTTTTATGTAATGCGTGCAGCCGAATTGGTTGGTGAAACCGGAAAAGTAATTGCTATAGAAGCTGTTCCTGAGAATTACGAAATCATCAAACGAAATGTGGAAGTAAATCATTTGAAAAATGTTATTCTCGTTAACAAAGCCGTTTGGAATACAGCTACAAAAATTAAATTTTACAGAGAAGGAAAACAAATTGGTAGCATTACCCAAGAAGTGGTAGCAACCGATAATTTTATTGAAGTCCCTGCTGATACCATCGATAATATTCTTACAGAAAATAATATTTCAAAAATTGATTTTGCACGAATTCAACTCAATGGCGTAGAGTTGGCAGCTTTAGAAGGAATGGATGAAACACTTTCGTATCATCCACGCATTTTAGTTGCCGGAATTTATACAAAAAATGGAATTCCCGTTCAAACTTTATTAAAGGATTACCTTGATAAAAAAGGATTCAAAACAGAGATTTGGGGCGGTTCTATTTTTGGGAAGGAGATTTAGAATATTGAAAATTGTTAATCGAATAATAAGGAAAAAAGCCGAAAAATCTTTTTAGTAATCCTTAAAGCATACACTTATCAATTTTACCATGAAAATCCAAAGTTTGACTTTTGATTCTCATGGAGAATAAATTAAAGATTTTTTAAAATTAGCTAATCTTCATCAATTGTTTCTTTAAAAAAGCAGATAAATTGCAAATGTTAATTTTGTCTTTTGTCAAGTAATCGTCACCTGAAGGTGTAATGATGAAATTACGTGTTGTTTTAAGGTCGATGATGGATTGAAGAAATCCTTTACTTACTTGAGGTGAAGTTGATAATTTAATTTCAATACAAGCAATTGGTTTATTTCCTTTAACCAAAACCAGATCTGCTTCTGTTCCTTGGTGCGTGCGATAAAAATATAAATCAATGGTTGGCGATTTCAATTGTCGTATTTGTTCAATGACAAACCCTTCCCAAGATAATCCTATATGCGGATTTCCAAACAAGTCATCCATATCTTGAATTCTGATTAGTGTATGTAAAATTCCTGAATCGCGCATATATATTTTTGGAGCCTTTACCAATCTTTTTTTAGAATTGTTATACCAAGGTTGCAAACGGGTAACCAAAAAAGCGCCATCTAGATATTCCAAATACCTTCCAACAGTTGGAGCCGTTATTCCCAATGATTTTCCATAATTTTCTTTGTTCCATAAACCACCATTGTTATGTGCCAACATGCTCCAAAAATTGCGGATAGTAACGGATGAAAATTCAACTCCAAACAATTCACGCATATCTTTTTCGGCATAAGATTTTATCAAATTGCCATACCAATTGAATACATTTTTATTTTCTTTCAGCGTCAATGCTGTAGGAAATCCACCTTTTAACCATAGTTTATCCTGTTTTATGCTGCTTTTTTCCGCTTCAAGTAAGTTTATTCCGCCCATATCTAAATAAGCGATTCTTCCAGCCAAAGATTCAGATACTCCTTTTACCAGATGAGGAGACGATGAGCCTAATAAGAGAAAACGCGCTGGCTTACGGTCCAAATCAACCAGTGCACGTATTAAGGCAAATAATTTTGGCATTCGCTGAACTTCATCAATGATGATTAATTTGTCCTTGTTTTTCATCAAATAACTTTCTGCATCCGAATTCAAGCGGTTGTAATGACTTTCCAATTCGAGGTCGAGATATAAGGTAGGTTTTTTAGCTTTTGTTGAATGGAGCTTTGCTAAGGTAGTTTTACCTATTTGGCGGGCTCCTAAAAGCGCCACAACTGGATTTATTTTTAATAAATCACCTAATGTTTTTAACTCGATTCGTTGTATCATATCCTACAAAGGTAATAATTATTCCATGAAAATCAAAAGTTAGACTTTTGATTTTCATGGAATAATTTAAAAACTTCAACTCAAGTCTATCATCTATATTCTATAATCTTCTCCTTAAGTTTCCAACAATCACTAAAATTTCACTAAATCGGATAAATCTTAACCGTTTTAACGGACTATATTTGCTTTAAATAATTTGCAAATGAAAAAAGCGCTTATTCTATTTTTTATCTTCTGCTCAACGGCTATTTTAAAAGCGCAAGATACCACTGTTATTCAAACCTTAACCTTTGGTGACATTAATAAACGTAGAGGAACTTATGTTTTTCCAGATACTACCAATGAATATCGTAAAATCATTATATCATATACACTCAAGTGTGATGCAGCAACAACTTGGGATCAATATCCTTGCGGAGAATGGGATTATCTCACCTATGCTTTCGTTCATCAACATACCGGATTATTCGATTCAACGGCTGTAACTCATCCTTGGTTTAAGGTTGGAACTTTATCGCCCGATACATTTAATTTGGTTTCAACTCCTATTTACAATTATTATAATTCTAACCAATATCAAATGGTTTATGATGCTATTAACAGTGAATCTGATTTCGTTGTAGGTTCTGGTGCATCTACGATGAATTTTCCATTTGCCGCTTCTAACCATACTCAACGAGCACAATTTTTATATAAAGCAACAGAGCTCACCGCTTCTGGTTTAACAGCAGGATCGATTAATCGTTTGCGTTTTGATATCACTAATCTTGGTTCTGATTTTACTAATTTCAGAATAAGAATAAAACAGGTTTCTAATACTTCTATAACCGCTTTTGATAATGGAAGCGGCTGGACAACTGTTTTTTATTCTCCATTGGTTTTTGCCTCAACTGGATTGAATAATATTGATTTTATTTCACCAATTACTTGGAACGGAACGTCTAATATATTGGTTGAATTCTCCTATGAAAATTCAACAAATGGAACTAATCATACAGTTACCTCTGATGTTCAATCTTATAATGCAGGAATTATTTCAGATACACTATCTCAACAATATCTTGAATTCACCGGAAATAAATATGTGGATGTTTCTCCTTCAGGATTCTCCAATGTATCGGATGAAGTGACGGTTTCTTTTTGGATGTATGGTGATCCAGCTTCTCAGCCCGAAAACGGAACTATTTTCGAAGGAGTGAATGAAAATAATCAACGAGTTTTGAATTCACATTTACCTTGGAGTAATGGACGTGTATATTGGGATGCAGGTGTGGATCCTGAAACAGGTTCTTATGATCGAATTGATAAATTGGCCAATACAGTCGATTATGAAGGCAAGTGGAATCATTGGGCATTTACCAAAAATGCAACAACTGGCGATATGAAGATTTATTTAAACGGGGCGCAATGGCATTCGGGAACCGGAATGACAAAAACAATGGTTGGAATCGATGAGTTTAAAATAGGAGCAAATTTTTTCAGTACTTATGGTTACCATGGTAAAATAGATGAATTTTGTGTCTTTAATGAAGAACTTTCTGCAGTTGATATTTCAAATTGGATGAACAAACATATTGATGCTTCTCATCCCTTTTATTCCAATTTACTTTACTATTATTCTTTCGAAGAAAATAGTGGAGCAGAATGCATGAATGAAGTGAATCCATCGCTTCCTGCTTATTTAATGGGAATGCCTTCTCGAAGAAAATATGATGCAACCGAATTGTCGCAAGTGAATCAATTAACAACTTCTCGTCCTAAACCTATTTTTGTGAGAGGAAATTATACTTCTCATTATGACACTTTAGTTGTTAATGATTCTTTATTACAAGAAGAATTATCATTGATATATTATCAAGTAAATGGAAATAAAGTGGAAGGATATGATACGATTTTGGGATGGGAACCTGGATATTCTTATGAATTTACCAATGGGATTAAATCCGATTCTGTTCTGATTTCTGGAGGAACAGAATATGTAAATGATACATTAAATTATTACGGTAAACCGTTCGAAATTCTAGAAGACATTGAAATTGGTAGATTTATTACACCCTATGGAATTAACCTCAGTTTAGGCTCGAACGGATTTGAATGGAGATACGATATTACCGATTACGCGAATTTATTTCATGATTCAGTAGAATTATCTGCAGGAAACACGCAAGAATTGATAGATATGAAATTCATCATGATCCAAGGAACTCCTCCTGCTGATGTAATTCAAGTAGATCAATTATGGAACAAAGGTGTTGCCAGTTATTCATATGCAAATTTGGATAATGATGTGAATCTTTCTTCTAATCTAGTTACTTTGAATCCATCTACTGATGAAATAAAATTAAAGACACGTTTGACTGGACACGGGCATAATAGCAATTCTGGAAATTATCCGCATTGTTGCGAATGGAAAGACAACACACATTATTTAACAGCCAATGGAACTGCAGCAGCGAACTGGCATATTTGGAGAGATGATTGTGCCGAAAATCCAGTTTTTCCTCAAGGAGGAACTTGGCCAGGGCAACGTGAAGGTTGGTGTCCAGGTGATGTGGTTTTAGAAAATGAATTTAGATTAACTAATTATATTCAGAGCGGACAAATAACTTTAGATTACGATATCACTCCTGTACCAACTTCCAATTTAGGAATGGGTGGAGGAAATTACGTGACAGCAATGCATTTGATTGAATATTCAGCTCCTAATTTTTCTTTGGATGCAGAAATCTATGAAGTGGTGCGCCCGAATGATTGGGATTATCAAAAAAGAAAAAATCCAATTTGTTTTGGACCAAAAGTGATTATTCGAAATAATAGTGTAACACCTCTTACTTCTTGTACGATTTCTTATCAAGTATCAGGTGGAACAATGGAAACATATAATTGGTCGGGCAATCTAGATTTTTTAGAAACTGCAGAAGTTACTTTACCGGTTTCTGACGGAGCTTTTTGGATAGGCGATGGATCGAATAATTTTTCTGCTACCTTGTCTTTGCCCAATGGAGGAACCGATCAATATTCGGATAATAATACTTATCAAACGCATTTCAATTTACCGGATATGTATGCTGATAATTTTGTGATTGTATTTAAAACAAATAATTATCCTACCGAAAATGCTTGGACTATCAAAGATGTGAATGGAAATATAGTGGCGAGTAGAAATGGAACTACTGCTAATTTCATATACCGAGATACACTTGCTCTCAATGCAGGATGTTATACTTTTGAAATCACCGATGCAGGTGAAGATGGTTTGAATTATTGGGCGAATTCGGCACAGGGAAGCGGTTATTTGCGTTTTTATTCTATTTCACCCTCCTCACTTTTGAAAAATTTCGGTACTGATTTTGGAAAAAGTATTCATTATGCATTTACGATTGGAAACATAACTCATGTTCAAGAAACAGGAACAGAAGTTTTTGCAGAAGCATTTCCAAATCCTACCAATGGAAAAGTGAATATTACAACAAAAGGATTTACAGGAAATGTTGTTTTAGATTATTTTGATCAAACAGGAAAAAAAGTGGGTTCGAAATCGTTTAATGCAGATGAAAAATCAGAAGCCACATTAGATTTATCTTCCTTGGCGAATGGAATTTATTTTTATTCGATAAGCGGGGAAGAGAATTTCTTTACAGGTAAAATTGTACTTCAGAAATAAGTTTATTTATGCTGTAACCAACGCATAAGAAATTTGTCATACACTTCGTAAACCGGTTTTTCTCTATTAATATCATGATAGATCATTTCTTTTTCTATCAAAGCATCTAATGCACGTTTTACACCTGAAGCATTCCCTAATTTGTATTTATAAATAAAATCTTGATTATAGGGATGCTCTATTTTTTCTTCCATAGCAATTGCACTTAGTAAATGCCATTGAATTCCAGTTAATAATTTTCTGTATTGGAAATAACTTCCTTCGTTATCATTTAAAATGATTCTTAAAGCCTTTAAAATGGTAAATGGCGTAATTTCTTTTTCATTTAATTGAAAAATTTCATGACACATTCGTTGTGTGTAATAGGTATGATTATCGGTTAAAATTAATATTGTATTGATATATTTAGTTTGTATTTTAAATTTATTTTTTTCAAAATGTTGCTTAATGAATGCCGAATATATTTCTGGATTTATTTTCTTTAAATAGATGGATTTGGTGCTGGCAAAAAACGGGCGCTTGGCATGATTAAATATTTCGTGCATCATTTTTTGATTGCTGCCACAAAAAATGAAATGAATATTTTTGAGTTTTTGTATGCAAGTGCGAAGTATAGCTTCTACATTTTTTTCAGGATAATTTAATATTTGTTGAAATTCATCTATGGCAATCGCTATTTTAATATTTTGACTATCTAATAATTCAAGAAGTTGTGGAATGGTTTGTTCAATTTGATTTTGTCGAGTAATGTCTAAAGTTACTTGAGGATTTCCTGTGATTTCGTCTAAGCTAATTATTGGTCGAAACAATTTTATTTTTTCCACAATACCTTTGCCCCAGCTTGTTTTCAATGGCATGGCATTATAAACTGCTGTAGCTATTTCGTTGGTTAAATCTTTGAGATTTTGCGTGGCATAAATATCAATATAAATACAAACTTGTTTTTTCTTTTTCAAAGTATGAAAAACATGTTGAATCAAAGCTGTTTTACCTGTTCTGCGGGGAGCAAAAAATGTAGTATTACTTCTGTTGTTTAAATTATTTAGCAAGGTTTTTGTTTCTTCTACTCGGTCACAGAAATATTCTGGACTTTCATAACCAGTTAATAAAAATGGATTCATACGCCAATCAATTTACACAAAATTACTTCTTCTTTTTTGATTATACAAATTGCATTATACATTTTGTATAATGCAATTTGTATAATTTATAATAACAATAAAATCAGTTGATTAGCTCATAAAAGTTAAGAAAATTGTATCTAAATTGTATCTAAATTTTTCCAATGAGTGGCTCGATAATTGCATACTAGTGGTTATTATGAAGAAATTATTTGCGGCCATTTTACTATTCTCGACAAGTTTTGTATTATCTCAAGACACCACCGAATTGATCAAATTCAATGATGGCACAAAGTCATTTAAGTTGGCAACCAAATAAAATACCTTTTATATTTATTTAAATCCAAATGAAAAAAAGGAATCTATTCGTCCAGTAAAGAAAGGTCAAGTGAATGGTAAATATTCTCAAGGGTATGAGAACGGAAAATTAATGTGGGAGAAAGAATAATTAAATGGAGAAGGGAATGGAAAAACTGTTTTATATGATCAAAAGAGAGTGAAAGTGGCGGAATTGAATTTTAAAAGGGAATATTGATAGATACCGTGTATAGAAAGAAAAAACTTCATTTACATAGTTGGTAAAATTATCTATTCTTCTAAAGTTTACGGAGGGATGCAAAGAGAAGATGGTAGTTCAAATGTATCTGAACATTCAGGACCATTTATAAATTATTCAATGTACTTTGCAAAAATTGATTCTCTTAAAAAAACCGAATTAATTCAGAATTTCAAATCAGATTATGGCGATTTTTTTT
>CAMBFX010000109.1 GCA_945865695.1 Chryseobacterium gleum
TTATAGATTACAAATTTTCGCTTACCCGCTTTCATGTTATCCCATTTACGCAAATCGGAAAATTGATACTTAATTCTTTTCCAAAGTGTGTTATTTATGAGATGAGCAAAAAAACGATTAACCTTTCCCATAAATAGATCTATTAACAAATAAAACATCGCATTGCAAGAGTTCATTATGTTCCCCTCGATAAACTGGAATGAGTTGCACCATAATGAAATTATTTGCGACAAAAAATTTAAAAACTTGATCGAAAGTTGAAGATCCTTTATAAATAGGTTTAAATGAAACCTCAGTGAATACCCAATCTACATTAGGTAATATTTTTTCAGCTCCTTTGAGCACATCCATTTCAGCTCCCTGAACATCGATTTTTATAAAATCAATTTTAGAAATTTGGAAATCTCGGGCGAAATTATCCAATGATTCGGTAAGTACTTTAATTCTTCTATTTGCTTTTTTATTGAGTCCAAGCGTTTCCTGTAGGTCGTGGTCAAAATGCAATAAGGATGAAGTTTCAGGTAGTTCGTTCACAGAAAATTCTGCTTCACCTGTTGTTGTTGATAAGGCTATATTATGGATATGGCAATTATTGAAGTAAGTATCTTCTTTTATTTTTTGATAAAATTCAGGTATTGGTTCAAACAAATATGACGTACCGGTTTTAATCTTAGAATGAAATAATTTTGTAAATGATCCTGTATGTGCACCTACATCCATGAAAACATTTACTTTATCAGGAAGGAACTTGAATAATTCCTCATCCATATAGCCAGGTGCAACTTTTGCATATAGATATTTTTTTAGTTGAGCTTTTACTTTTTTCATTTTGAAATTAAATCAATTTGTGTACAACCAAGATTCCATGATTGCTCGAGTCTTCTCATCTGGTTTTTTGAATTATCAAGAAGAAGTTCTAAGGTAATTACATCTTCTAGGCGATCATAATATTCAATATCGGGATTGGTAATATCAAAAGAAAAATAATAAGACCCATTTGCGAACTGATCAACATTAAAAATCAATGAAATTTCATTCGTTCCTTCTTTTATTGGTAGCAAATCTGCTTTATTAAAAGCCCCCAAAGATCCAAATCCAACTGGGTTTTTTAATTGATCCTTTACTCTCAAATCAAGCGAAATTTTTTTAGTATCATCGGAAATAATTTCAATCAGAAATTTGATTTCACGTTCGCTTAATTCAGACTTTATCTTGGTCATCATTATTCCCTTAGAATATTCTCTCTTAAATACCGAATTAGATGAATCTGATAGTAAATACTCTTTGATTACATTTTGAGTAGTATCAATCATTTTAACAGTTCCATCTGAAAGCAAAATTGACTTTGAACATAATGATTGCAAAGCAGCAAGATTATGACTAACGAATAAGACTGTGCGCCCATATTTAGTGACGTCTTGCATTTTTCCAATACATTTTTTTTGGAACTCAGCGTCTCCAACTGCTAAAACTTCATCAATAATTAAAATTTCAGGTTCTAAATATGCTGCAACCGCAAAAGCTAAACGCAATTGCATTCCGCTACTATAATGTTTCAAAGGAGTGTCGATAAATTTTTCGACTCCAGAAAAATCAATAATTTCATCTATTTTCGCTAATACTTCTTTTTTTGACATTCCGAGGATAACTCCATTTAAAAAGATATTCTCTCTACCAGAAAGTTCAGGATGAAAACCGGTTCCAACTTCCAATAAACTAGCAATCCTCCCTCTCGAAATAATTCTCCCCGAGGTTGGGCTTGTAATCCTAGAAATAATTTTCAGTAAAGTTGATTTGCCCGCCCCATTTCTTCCGATAATACCAACACATTCGCCTTGATTAACAGAAAAAGATACATCTTTTAACGCAAAAAACTCATTACCTCTTGTTCTGCCTTTGGTAAAAATATTTTTCAAAGCATCACCAATAGTATTGTTTGACTCTTTTTTACCTCCAAGAAAATATTTCTTAGTTATGTTATGTATTTCAAGGATGGGTTCCATCAGAGAGTATCTGCCATTGATTGTTCAGCAGATCGAAAAAATAAAAGTCCAGAAATACAAAACAACATTCCAACTAATGTTGAACATATGATATACTCAGAAACAGATCCATATTCAGTAAACATCATTCGAAATGTTTCTATAGGAGCCACCATAGGATTCAATGCTAATAAATATCTAATCCATTCTTCAGAAAAAAGTTGTAGTGGGAAAATTATAGGAGAAACAAACATTAATAATTGCAATGAAATAGGAATGATGAATTTAAAATCACGAAATTTTACTGTTAAAGCTGATGCCCAAAGTGAAATAGCTGTAGATGCTAAAACGTGAAGCATAAGGGCTAATGGCAAACACCAAATTAAAACCAAAAAATCAATCCCTTCATCGTAATAAAATGAAACACCAAAGAATAAGAAAAGTGTTATCAATAAATCGAATAATGAAACTAATATGCCTGAAATTGGAATTAGTATTCGAGGAAAATATATTTTTTTGATTATGTTGGCTTGTGAAATCATTGATGAAGAAGCATAGTTCACAGATGATGAAAATGCATTCCAAAAAATCAATCCAGATAAAACAAAAACAGGATATTCAATCAACCCCGCAGTCATTTTGAATTTGGTTCCAAAAATAAAAACCATTATAGACATAAGTGCAATTGGTTGAAGCAGGACCCAAGCAAAACCTAAAATAGTTTGTTTATACCTCACCTTAATATCCCGCCAGGCGAAATAGTATAGTAATTCACTGAATCCAATAGCATCTTTAATTCCAAAATTTAAAAAACCCTTACTTGGCTCTATAACATAAAGCACTTTTTTTTCCATTGATTTGCTTCAATACTTATTAATCCTCTAAAATAATTAGTTTAATTTTGTAATTGGCAATAAATTTAAAAAATATACAGGAAATTAATATTCGCCACTCATAATAAACATAATACCAGCACAGTAAAGCAAATGTCAGGTAACAGATTAATAATTAATTAAACTTAATTTTAATAGGAATATCTATGAAATAGATGCAACACTCAAAGAAAATGCATAAATAAAATCGAAATTCTTACTTCTAAAATTCAACTTGAATTGTTTCGTTGACGATTAGGAATTAGAAGTATAATCTACCTCAGTTAAGTAAGCAATATCAATTAGAAAACATAGTGAAGTACGTTCTTCCTCTTCTAGTGCCTATTCCGTAAATTAATTTAAACCTTTTAATAATTCTTATATATTTTCATAACGGCTCGCTCCTTCGGGAGATTTATCCACCTAAAGCTCTTTCAAAACTCGTTTTCGATACAGAAAGTCTTTTGGGAAAAATAAAGAAGACATAATTCAATGTTATCCCTTTATTTCACACCATAAACGTTGTATTCCGAAACGATATTCGGCCGCAATTATGTTAATTCTACATTCTTTTAATAATTGCTGTAAATCTTCACGATCAAATTCAATTACATGGTCGTTATCTGTATAAATTAACTTTTCACCAATATCCTTTCGGTAATGGTTCAAATAGGTCTTATCAAAATCTGGAACCTCTATGTATACAAATTTAAAATGCTTTTTTAGTCTTTCCAAAAATGGCTTTCGATCATCTAAATGTTCGAGCAAGTGTGATAAAATTAAAACATCAAATTCTAAATTAGTTTGATCTAGATATTTAAATGCATCTTCATGAATAAATTCCAAATTGGGAGCTTGATATTTTTTGCGCGCTTCACTAATAGCAACCTTATCATGATCCACTCCAACTACCTTCTTTGCAGATGTAGCAAGCCCTGCAGCTATATCTCCTTGTTTACATCCTAAGTCAAGAATAATTGAATCTTTAGGGAGGTAATTTAAAATAAACTTATGAAAGTAAATTCTAAATGGATGATCCTTCTCTGAATAATTCTGAAAGGAAGCCTCATGTGCTAATCGATCAAAAATCCATTCCCATTCTAGAAAAAGCCTGAATTTTGCCTTTTTAGAAATCGGCAAAAGTTTATGGAGCCTATAAAAAAAAGTCAACCAAAATGACTTCGATTTTTTCCTATTAATTTCTATACTCATACTTAATTATAATTTAAAAAATAATTTTTTAATAATATTATGTATAAATTTATCATAAATAACAACTAAAGAAACATGCGTTTAATTTTTTCTTCACAAAACCAACATAAAATTTCGGAAGTGCGAAGTAAATTACCTTCTTTCATTTCACTTTCTGATCTATCTGAATTCAATCTCACTTCTGAAATTCCTGAAACAGGAAAAACATTAGAAGAAAATGCGCTCATCAAAGCAAAATTTGTATATGAAAATTTCAAACTGAATGGCTTTGCAGATGATTCAGGGCTAGAGGTGGAAATTTTAGGAAATGCGCCTGGAGTGTATTCTGCCCGTTATGCAGGCGAACCAAAAAATGACGAAAAAAATATGGATAAATTATTATTAGCGCTGGAGAATCATTCGAATAGAAATGCTCAATTCAGGACGGTAATTTGTCTTATTTTATTGGGTAAAGAATATTTTTTCGAGGGAATAATCAAAGGCAAAATAATCCATGTGAGAAAAGGAAAAGATGGCTTTGGATACGACCCAATCTTTATTCCAGATGGCTATGAAAAAACATTTGCAGAAATGACAATAGAAGAGAAAAACAAAATTAGTCATCGAGCGTTGGCAGTTGAAAAAATGATTGAGTTTCTAAATAAAGCTTAATCCACCACATCCAATTTCGCAAATCTCAACAACAATTGTTTTTGTCCTGCAGAAGGAAAGAAAACGGTTGCTTTGGTATTGGGAAATTCTCCATCAATAGCCAAAATTTTTCCTTTTCCGAATTTTTCATGCATCACATTATCACCCACATTTAAATTGGAATTAGAATCATTACCAGTAGCGGCTGCCATGGTGGAGTTTACTTTCGTCATTTTTTTATTTCCACTCATGGGTGTAGGTGCGGGTATTTTTGGTGTTGTTACTTGGGTAATAATTGGTTTTTTCTTATTTCGTTGAAATCCATTTTCCTCTTCCCAGGGTTCATCCCATTCAAATTTTGGTTGCTCTTTCACTTCTGGTTTATCGAGCCAAGCAGCATCAATTTCATCAATAAAACGACTAGGTTGCGAATACGTTAAATTTCCCCATTTATATCTCGAAGCGGCATAAGTTAAAAATACTTTTTTCTCAGCACGAGTGAGTGCCACATAAAATAATCTTCGTTCTTCCTCTAATTCAGATCGCGTGTTTACCGATAACATCGATGGAAATAAATTTTCCTCCATTCCCACCACAAATACATAAGGAAATTCTAATCCTTTTGCCGAGTGAATGGTCATCATAATCACTTTATCATTTTCTTCATCATCATTATCTACATCTGTCAAAAGTGCAACGTCAATTAAAAAATCAGATAAAGTTCTTTCTTCCTCTGTAGGTGCAGAATCAGTAAATTCTTTTATACCATTTAATAATTCTTGTATGTTTTCATAACGACTAACTCCTTCGGGTGTTTTATCATCATAAAGTTCTTTTAAAATTCCCGATGCCGTTGAAATACGATTAGCTAATTCAAAAGCAGGAATTGTACTCATTTCTGCTCTAAAACTTTTAATCATAGAGGCAAATTCAGAAATTTTCGTCATTGCTCCTGAATTCAATTTCACACTATACATTTCTGGCATTTCAATCACATTCCAAATTCCCACTTTATTCTCGGCTGCCGCTACAATTATTGCATTCACTGAGGTATCACCTATTCCTCTTTTGGGATAATTGATAATTCTTTTCAATGCTTCTTCATCATTATGGTTAGCTGTTAAACGAAAATAAGCCAATAAATCTTTAATTTCTTTTCGCTGATAAAAGGAAAGTCCACCATAAATTCTATAGGGAATATTCAATTTTCTTAATGCTTCCTCGAATGCACGAGATTGCGCATTGGTTCGATACAAAATAGCAAAATCTTTCGGTCTAGCAGGTTCATTAAATTTTAAATCAAAAATTTTCTGTGAGACTACTTTTCCTTCTTCATTATCGGTTAATGCAGGGATTACCTTTATTTTCTCACCTAATTGATTCTCCGTCCAAACTTCTTTTTGAATTTGATCTTTATTCAATTGAATAATGCTATTAGCTGCATTAACTATAGTTTGAGTAGATCGATAATTTTGCTCTAGTTTAAATAATTTGAAATCGGGATAATCCTTTTTAAAATTCAAAATATTTTGAATATTCGCCCCACGAAATGAATAAATACTTTGTGCATCATCACCGACAACGGTTACATTTTCATAACGAGCAGCCAGCTTTTTCACTATGAGATACTGCGCATAATTGGTGTCTTGATACTCATCTACTAAAATATATTTAAATTTCTCTTGGTATTTTTGCAATACATCAGCATGATCACGCAATAAAACATTAGTCTTAAAAAGAAGATCATCAAAATCCATTGCACTTGCTTTAAAACAACGAATCTCATAGCTAGCGTAGATCTCAAATATTTTTGGTTTACCACTCATTCGGTCATCTGCCACCACATCGGTATTTTCGGCATAAGCCCGAGCTGAGACCAAATTATTTTTAGCTGCAGAAATTCTGTTGTAAACGAGTCCTGGTTTATAGATCTTATCATCTAATTGCATTTCATTGATGATGCTTTTGATTAGATTTTTGGAATCAGCGGTATCATAAATTGTAAAATCTCGTGGGTAACCAATTTTTTCGTGTTCCATTCGCAAAATTCGAGCAAAAACACTGTGAAAAGTTCCCATCCAGATATTTTTAGCTTCTCTTTCACCAACGATAGCGGCAATTCTTTCCTTCATTTCACGCGCTGCCTTATTGGTAAACGTTAATGATAAAATATGAAAAGCATCCACATTCTTATTGATCAAATGGGCAATACGGTAGGTTAAAACCCTTGTTTTTCCCGAACCAGCGCCGGCAATTACCATTGATGGCCCCTCCGTGTGTACTACAGCATCTCTCTGTGCTTCATTTAATTCTTTCAAATAATCCATTGGTCAAAATTACATAAAAGCCAGAGTTACCAGTAGACTTTTTATAAACATTGGATAAAAATTTTAACATTATTCGCCAATAAGATCAATTAAATAAACCATTAGAATAAAAATTTTATGTAGGTTTGTTTACAGCGTTATGAGTAAGAAGAAGTTCACCAAAAAAACGGAAGAGAATAAAACCATCTCTTCTCAAAAAACAGTTAAATCTACAACTGTCATCTCCATCATTGATCCTGAAAAGAAAGTAAGGAAAAATATTTATTACCTGATTTTTATCGTAAGTTTTATGTTATATGGGAATACCATTCCCAATGAATTTTCAATGGATGATGAGTTGGTTACCTTAGATCATAAAATAGTTTCTAAAGGTTTTTCGGGTATACCTGAAATATTTACTTCTCGATACGTACAAAACGACCAACAGAGCTATGAATATCGACCAATTGTACAAGTAACTTTTGCTATTGAACATCAATTTACAGGCGGTAACCCACATTTCAGTCATTTTATAAATGTTGTATTGTATGCGCTTACTGGGGTTTTATTATTTCAACTTTTATCGATGTTGTTTTTGAATTTCCATTGGATTTTACCGGCCTCCATTACCTTTTTATTTTTGATGCATCCTATCCATTCAGAAGTTGTAGCGAGTTTGAAAAATCGAGATGAGATTCTAAGTTTTTTCTTTACTTTACTTAGTATTCGAGCTGCTTTATACTTTGTAGATTTTCAGAAATACAAATATTTAATTTATAGCCTATTGTTTTTCGCTCTAGCTATGTTG
Organism: Chryseobacterium gleum; assembly: GCA_945865695.1. GTDB lineage: Bacteria > Bacteroidota > Bacteroidia > Flavobacteriales_D > UBA2798 > CAMBFX01. The sequence continues at coordinate 7,811 of CAMBFX010000109.1, forward strand.
AGTAAAAAATCGGCTTTACCTTTAATATTTACTTTACCTATCATTTTATATTTCTTTAGAAATCTTACATTAAAAAAAGCAATTTTATTTATTGCTGCACCAATAATGGTATTATTCATTCTTAAAATTTTAATTAATTCCAACCTCGAAACCGTTGATCGACCCGGTTTATATTTTGAAAACCCCTATTATGTAGATAAACCAGGATTAATTGCTAAAATTCCAATGGCATTTTACTCCATGGGTTATTATATTAAACTTTTAATTTTACCTTATCCATTATTGGTTTATTATGGTTACAGCCATATTGAAATTGCTGAATGGAGTAATATTTGGACTATTCTTTCTGCCTTAATTTTTATTGGCGGAGGAATTTATTGCTTACTCAACTTATCAAAGAAAAACATTCTTGTTTTTGGTTTTCTTTACTTCACCATTAATATTGGTGCTTTTTCTAATATTATGCCAATGCCTGGAATAATTGCAGAGCGTTTCGCATATGGTGCTTCTTTAGGTTTTAGTATAATTTTTTGTTACGGGATTTTGAAATTGCTAAAAATTAATTTAGAAAAAAATGCTAGTCTTAAAATTCCTACTCCATTTATTTATGGTTTTTTAGGATTGTTTCTTATTTCTAACATCTATATTTTTCAAAGAAACAAAGATTGGAAAGATCATCTAAGTATTTATAGTGCTGACACTATAAAAGCTCCATCGTCAGCTAAAATTCATGCTCTCATAGGAGGTTATTGCATGCAGACACTAGAAAAAGTTAGGACAGGAAAAATGGATAAAAAATTTACTCAACAAGAATACAATAATTACATTCAACTTTCTCAAAAACATTTTAATGATGCTTTAGAAATTTTTCCAACTTATGTGGCTTGTTTAAATAATCTTGGAACACTTTATTACAGCTACAAAGGAGAAATGGATTCTTCTGCCCATTATTTTAAACAAGTCTTAAAACTAGATCCTAAACATGTTCAAGCCAATTTTAACTTGGGCTCGTATTATGAAATAAAATATAGTGCTTTCCAGTTAATGAGTGAATATTTTGAAAAAGAAAATCGAAATGATTCAATTGTTTCTCTATCAAAAAATGATGCAAAGAAGATTAGTGATTACCTCTCATCTATTACCAATTATTTCCGTGTAACCAATCTAGCTTTTACCGACCTTTCTAAAACATTTCAGCAATTTATCAATGATAGTAGAGTTTCTAACGGACAAGTAAATACAGATACTTACATCGCCTCCATAAACACTTATTGGAGTAATTTATTATTAAAAAATAAAATAGATCCCAGCCAAACCATACAGCCAGGGAGTGAATTTATTCAAGCCATTATAAATTCACGTATAACCGATCAAAATGAATTTGCAATGATGCTACAAAATTTAGTCAAGGCTAAATTATTAAATCAATTTGAACCGCTAATTAAATCAAATTTCAAATCTGAATTTTCACGTGACATGGATACTTCGGATTACTCCGGAATTTTAAATCAATTAAAATCAGAGCAGAATAAAGCGGTTCGTGAAATGATTAAGCTTTTTGATCAAGCGCTTTTTGCAGAGAAAATGTATCCACCCGCTTTTCAAAAACTATCACAAATTTATACCAATCTTCAATTATGGGATTCTTTACTTCATTTGAATGAAAAAGTATTAGAAAGTCCAGAAACTTCCCGTTTTACAGATGTGTATCGAATGATGGGCACTTCCTATTTTTATTCTAAAAAAGAAAACGAAGGAATAAAATATTTTGAAATGAGTATTGCTGAAGAACAAAAAATATTGAAGAAGGTGGAGATTTCTTTGAAACAACATTCTGCCGCTGGATTAAATATTTCGGTTCAAAAATTAAATCAATTAATTTTCAATTCTAAAAATACCATTTATACACTATACATGAATATGGGTGCTATGTATGATTCAATAGGAAATGAAAGTAAAGCGAATGAATGTTTAGCAAATAGCCAATACTATAAAAATTAGATGCTAGAAAGCATAAAAAACATACGATTCTATTTACCCAATAATAAACTATCGAACGCAATTCTAGCTTCTCGATACGGCTCAACAGAAGAAGAAATTTTACGTAAATCAGGAATTGAAAATAGATATCAAGCTGATGAAAATGAATTAGCCTCAGACATGGCGGTTGCGGTTGCTGAAAAATTTTTTACTGAATTTCCAGATAAAAAAAATGAAGTTGATTTCTTCATTTTTTGCTCCGAATGTTTCGATTATATTGCTCCGGCAACAAGTTGTATGCTTCAAAACAGAATTGGTTTAAGTCAACAAATAGGTTGTATTGATCTTCCCTACGGTTGCAGTGGATATATTTACGGACTTCTACTGGCCAAAAGCTTATTAAAAAGTGGAATGGCTAAAAACATTTTATTTATTACCGCCGATACTCCAAGTAAAACTATTCCGAAAGATTCTTTAGAACTTCAAAATATTTTTAGTGATGCGGCCACTCTAACATTTATCAACCAAAAAAATGCAGAGAAAATGGGTGAATTTGTTTTAGGAACGGATGGTAGTGGTAAAGATAATTTGATGGCTATCAATAGTGCATTCAGAAAATCTAAAAATAAAGAATCTATCCCATTATTTAATCCTGAAATGAAAATGGATGGAATTGAAATTTTCAATTTTGGATTAAGAGTAGTACCTAACTTAGTTGAAGCGACATTAGCTAAAAATAATCTTACTAAAAACGATATAGATTTTTATATTTTACACCAACCCACCAAATTTTTGCTTCAAACTTTGCGTAAGAAAATGGATATTCCAGAAGAAAAATGGATCATCAATATTCAGGATTATGGCAATACGGTTTCATCTTCTATTCCTTTGGTATTATCTGATTTAATACGACAAAATAAGCTCAAAAAAGACATGAATTTATTGCTGGTAGGCTTCGGTATAGGGTATAGTTGGGGAGCTACTCTAGTAAAAACATGATTTTTTAGGAATTTCTGTTTTCTATTTATAAATTTACACAACACATGAGTATGAAAATAGACATTAACGACTTAATTGCTAAAATTGAGGTGGAGTTTGAAACTCTTGAGCCTGGAACCCTAAAGCCCCAAAGTTCGTTTCGCGAGCTAAAAGATTGGAGTTCTATGCATGCATTAATTCTTATTGCTTTAGTTGACACTGAATATAATGTTACCCTAAACGGTAATGATTTGCGAAACCTTACTACCGCATTAGATTTACATGTATTAATTGAAAGCAGAATGGCATAATGGCATTTTTAACTGTAAATAATATTTCCATCAAAGGTATGGCGGCAACTGTTCCTGCTAGTTTTGAAAAGAATATGGATTACGATTGGATTAGTATTACTGAACGTGAAATGTTAGTCAAAACAACTGGAATTGAAAAAAGACATATCGCTTCTGATGCCATTTGCACTTCGGATATGTGTATGGCTTCGGCCGAAAAATTAATTACTGATTTAAAAATCGATAAAGATGATATAGAAATATTAATTTTTGTTTCACAATCTCCAGATTACTTTCTTCCAGCAACAAGTATAATTTTACAAGATAAATTAGGATTAAAAAAAACAACACTCGCCTTCGATATTCAATTGGGATGCTCGGGATATGTTTATGGTTTATCTGTTATTGGTAGTTTAATGGCCAATGGAAAATTAAAAAAAGGTTTATTACTCGTTGGAGATAAATCTAGTTTTTCTCAATCAAAAAAAGATAAAAGTACCTACCCCATTTTTAGTGATGCAGGAACAGCTACTTTATTACAATATGACGAAAATGCGGAAACCATGCATTTCAATTTACAAAGTGATGGATCAGGTCATCAAGCCATCATTATTCCAGATGGCGGAGTAAGAAGTCCATGGAATAAAAA
>CAMBFX010000110.1 GCA_945865695.1 Chryseobacterium gleum
TCTTTCAAATGAATATCTGGACGATGATGTAATAATTGTGCTTTTCTACGAGCAGAAGAGGTTCCAGTAATGGCTCCTTTCCGCAAAGAGAAAACTTCTTTCAAATCCAATGCATCTTTACGAATTAATAAAACATCATTAGGAGCTTCGCGGTACGAAACAGCAGCAATGATTAATTCTGGGCGAGAAGTTGTTTCTAAATCTTTATGGGAATGTACAGCAAGGTCTATTTCATTATTTAATAAGGCTTCTTCAATTTCTTTGGTGAAAAATCCCTTTCCTTCCATTTTATCGAAAGAAAGATCTTGAATTTCATCACCCGATGTCTTGATGATTTTTAATTCTGTTTCTACTTTTAAAGCCTTTAATTTTTCAATAATGAAATGGGCTTGCCATAATGCAAGTTCACTTCCACGCGATCCAATTCTGATTTTCATAGTAAATCAAAGATAACGCAATTCAGTGGGAAATAGAATAAAATGGAAAAGAGATTTTTTAGTTTGAAAACAAATCGACTATCAATTCGACATCACTTCTAGTACAGGTTCGGTTGGCTTTGGAATAGGCTTATCTAATAAAATATCTTTCGCCATTTTCATAGGTACGGAAATATATTTTTTCTCCAAGTAATTAATTACTTTTTGTAAAACTTCTCTGCCATTTTCATCCATGGATTCTATTTCCTTTGCGAAAACAGAATTGACCGCCATTTCTTTTATTTCTTTCATCTTGTTAGGAACTTCACTCATCGCTAATTCTACCTGACGTATGCGGTACAATTCTTTGAAATCCTTTAAGAAATCATCAACGATATATTGGCATCTTTCCACTTCTTTCGACCGCTCGCGCATATTGATTTCAGCTTCAGATTTCAGATTTTCAATGTCAACTAATTTGATTTTGTGTTTTTGCAAAAGAGCTTTATCCAAATCATTTGGGATGGCTAAATCAACCACAACTTTAGATCCTGTTTCACCATTTAGCAATGAAGAATAAACCTCATCAGTGATGATTGCTTCTTCAGCTGCAGTGCAAGCAATAATCACATCAAAACCATTTTTATATTTTGTGATTTCAGATAATTCTTTCATCTCACATTTCAATTCATTCGCCAATGCCAAACCATTTAGCATGGAGCGATTGAACACTACAAAATTGTTGAATCCGTTTTTCTTAAGAAAACGAGCCATATTGGTATTCGTTTGTCCCGCACCGATAAAAACAATTCTAGCATCTTCATTCACGCTGTATTCACGTAATTTTCTATAAGCTAACGAAACTACAGAAACCGGTTTTGTAGCGATATCCGTATTGGTATAAACTTCTTTCGCTGTTTCAACAGTTTTCTTTATTACTAACCTAATTAAATCTCCCGTTAATCCCCAACTATTGCAATTTTCATAGGAAGAACGCACTTGTGTGATGATTTCTCTCTCTCCAATCACCATAGAATCTAACGAAGAGGCTACATTAAAAATATGACGAATAGCATCCTCGCCATTATAAACTTCCGAAATTTTTACTGCTTTTTGTAATTGTGTTTCACTCCATTCTGGATTAAAAGAAAGGAAAAAATCAATCAAAAATTCTTCATCAGCATTAGACTCACAAACAAAACAAAACTCAACACGATTACATGTGCTGATATACATTAATTCACTTAAATTTGCTTTTTCTTTCAATGATTGTAAACGCGTTTTTTGATCTGCGTCACTGACATGAAACTTACCAACTTCCTCCAAACTTGCATTGCGATGTGTAATCGCAATTACTTTAAACTGCTTCACGGTGTGTTTTTTGATTGATACAAATTTCAGCAATGCATGATAGGGAATTGTCACGGATTTGTCAGAACAGCCTGTTTAGAATCTTTCTAAATAAAGCGGTTTAGTAAGTGGCGGATAATCGAGGGGTTAAGTTAAAATTTATGAGGATTATCATGTTTTGATCTGGAAGAAAAGGCGGAAATGCAGCCACAGATGGCACAGATTTCACAGATAATACAATTAGAAATTTGATTAACACAGATAAAATTGCAAATGGCAATTTATTAGATTTCATAGAGATTTAATATTTGTGTTTATCTGTTCTTCATTTGAATTTATTCGCAATGGTCATAAGAAAGTTCATCAGTGTAATCTGTGTAATCTGTGGCAAAAATTTTTAAAATTATCTTCCTAAAATTGCCTTCACACTCTCTGCCAAGTATTCAATCTGTGAAATATCATTGTAAGCCTGACAAGCAATTCTCAAACATAATTTTGGTGCGCTTCTCGGATAAACAAAAACCGGAACTTCTATTTTATAATTCGAAAATAATTCTTCTTGCAATGGTGTAATCACATTGAAACCATGAGGCGGAACTTGAGTTTCTCCAATGATAATTGTTCCTAAATGGCCAATCATATTTTCGGGAGCAGGTAATTCTACTTCTAATTTTTCAGAGAGTAATTTTCTTCCTTTCAATGTTAAATCACGATTATTTTTTCTTAGTTCATTCCAGCCTCCTGAAAATAATTCACCCATAAATTTGATGGCATCGGGCAAACATAAATACGAAGTATAATCATCTGTTCCTAGCCAGAAAAATGATTTTGCCCAATGTAATTTTTGCTCCACGGGTTTATCATATGCATGACTAATTTGAAGCGGAGAAATCTTATGATGGTGATCTTCCCTCACCCATAAAATAGCAGATCCTTTGGGTGAACAAATCCATTTATGACAATTTCCAACGTAATAATCGGCATTCAATTTTTCTAAATCTAAATCAATCATTCCTGGAGCATGTGCTCCATCAATTAAAACTTCTACGCCTTTTGAATGTAATAATTTAGTGATTTTTTCCACTGGAAAAATAATTCCTGTGGGAGAAGTGATATGATCTATAAGCGCAAATTTTGTTTTGGAAGTAATTTTTTTCTCAATGGCTTCTACAATTTCATCTTCATTTTTCAGAGGAAATGGTGTGTCTGCAATGACTAAATTCAATTTATATCGTTCACAATGCCATTTAAGCATATTTGCGCATGCACCGTATGCCTGTGAAGTTGTCAATAATTCATCCCCTTCTTTGAATTGTAGAGAATTCATAATGGTATTCACACCCATTGTAGTGTTTTTTACAAATACCAAATTGTAATGTTTGCTCCCTAAAAAATCGGCTGTTGCAATTCTTGCTGTATCCCATAAATCTTCCATTTCCCGAATGTAAAAACGCACCAGCTCTGCTTCTGCTTGCTTGCGCAGTTCATCCTGTTTAGAGAGAATTTTAGAAGGCGTAGCACCAAATGAACCATGATTGAGGAAAGTCATTTTCTCATCGAGTTGCCAATAGTGGGAGAAGGGGGAATATTTGGGAGTCATGAGGTTGAATTTTGTTGAGTAAATGTAAACTTTTTTGTTGAATTTCCGTATATTTGCATCTATGACTAAACTCACAATTTCAGTTAAAGAAGGAAAACTTATTCAATTAATTAATTACTTGAATAAGTTGGATTATGTCAAGGTGGAAGAGCCGCTTCCTCCGATTTATTCTAGCCATAAAAAAATTGTTGACGAAGAATTACAATATTTGGAGAAAAAGGGTAGTAAGACGGTTAGCTTGAAAGAATTTAAAAAAAATGCGAAAAAGCATTTAAAGTAAAATGTATTCGGTTGAACTTACTCCCAGAGCTGAAAAACTGATTTTCGCTCATATCGATTACTACAATAATTTAAAATTAGGTCTTGGGAATTCTTTTTATGTTGAAATTATTGAATATTTGACTTCTCTTTCTAAACATCCTGAATTATTCTAAGTTCGTTATTTGAATGTTCGTGTTATTCCAATGAAAAACTTTCCTTACTTGATGTTTTATATCATTAAAAATAAAACTGTTTATATTTTGGCTGTCTTGAATTCGTCAAAAGACATTAAAAATTGGCCAGTGAAAGTTTGATGATTATTGGAATTATAAAGTTTCTAAAGCCGCGAAACTAAAATCCATGCAATTATTCATACTTCACTGGAGATGGAGAAGAGTTGGGTGTATTTGAAAGTATAGATTACTCGCTTCGCTGATGAGAAAGTTGTAAATCCGCGCTAACTGGTTTGAAACTGTTTTGTCAATTATTTTGGAGGAAATACAGAAAACCCCTCTGTCCTGCGGACATCTCCCCTAAGATAAGGGGAGATTTGGGTTCTGCATTTATACTAAAGTCTTGTAAAAAATTTAACGCAATCCTTCCCTTATATTCGCTAAACTAATGAGAAAAGTTCATACGTAAGGCGGCGAGTCTTTTATTAGGTATAACGCAATCCTTCCCTTATCCTAGGGAAGGTGTCGAGTCTTCGAGACGGAAGGGTTCTTGTTTTCCAAAAACTAAATTTCTTAGTCTGAACCTATTTCTTTCAGCTATATTTTTGTTTTATGAATCAACTAAAAAACAAAACCTATTTAATCAAATACAGAAAAAATCTTCGAAAAAAAGTAACTCCTGCAGAAGCTGTTTTATGGAAGTATATTAAATCTGAAAAACTAGAAGGAATAAAATTCAGAAGGCAATATTCAGTAAATAATTATATTATAGATTTCTATTGCCCAAAATTTAAACTAGCCATTGAATTAGATGGTGCACATCATTTCAGCGAAGAGGGAATTATTAATGATTCTGAAAGGGATGAGTATTTAAAATCAGTTGGAATTAAAGTTTTAAGATTCGAAAATGATTTAATCATGAAAAGATTGGAAACAGTATTGTCAATTATTTCGGAGGAAATACAGAAAACCCCTCTGTCCTGCGGACATCTCCCCTAAGATAAGGGGAGATTTGGGTTCTGCATTTATACTAAAGTCTTGTAAAAAATTTAACGCAATCCTTCCCTTATACTAGCTACACTAATGAGAAAAGTTCATACGTAAGGCGGCGAGTCTTTTATTAGGTCTAACCCAATCCTTCCCTTATGCTCGTGCGCTTATGAGAAAAGTTCATACGCAAAGGTGGCGAGTCTTTTATTAGGTCTAACGCAATCCTTCCCTTATCCTAGGGAAGGTGTCGAGTCTTCGAGACGGAAGGGTTCTTGTTTTCCAAAAACTAAATTTCTTAGTCTGAACCAATTTCTTTCAGTAATATTTTTATTTTATGAGTCAATTAAATATTACAACAATAATCGTATTGCAGCTAACTCTCTTCCCACTTTTTGAACACCTATTAATATTCTTTGTGTTTGCGTTGCCGAAGGTCTTTTATTTCCTTTGATATATTGAGCCAATAAACTTTGATTCATTCCTATTCTTTCAGATAATGCTTTTGCATTGATTACCTTGTAAAATTCGAAAAATTGTGGTAAATCCAAGGAGATTTTCAAATCTTTTTCGGTGATTTTCTTTTTATCCTTTTCGAAAAAAAGATTCAATGCTTCAACCATTTTTTCCTTCATTTCATCCAAGGTTTTCCCGGTTGTATAAACAGGATATTTTTCGGAATAAGCCGAGTAACCAGTTTTCGTTTTTTCTACAATCATTTCAATTTTCATAACAATCCTTTTTTACAATCTCTTTATCTCAATCCCGCATCTTTTTTAATCTTCTTCTCGAGTCCTTTTCCTACTTCGTGGCTACCGTGATACGGACAAACAATCTGTCCTTTCTTTGTAGGATGTTCCATTATCATATGGCTTCCCGATTGTCGTACTACAAACCAACCATCTTTCTTGAGTAGCCTTACTAATTCACTCGACTTCATCAAACAAAGGTAATAAATTTATTACTTATACAAAAATGTTGATTAAATGGTTTCAAGCTTGAATGAAAATAATTTGGAAGGCTTATTATTGAGGAAGATAAATAGGAAAGCTCTTGCGATTATTCATGCTTCGTTAGACCCGAATAAGAGTTGGGTGTAGAATTTTGTAGTTGAGGGCACGGAAAGCATTTCCGCGCTATCGGGTGTATCGGCAATCACTAAATTCAATTTATATCTTTCGCAATGCCATTTGAGCATATTGATGCAGGCTCCATAAGCCTGTGATGTAGTCAATAACTCATCTCCTTCTTTGAATTGCAGTGAATGCATGATTGTATTCACTCCCATCGTAGTGTTTTTTACAAATACGAGATTATAGTGTTTACTACCTAAAAAATCCGCGGTAGCAATTCTTGCTGTATCCCATAAATCTTCCATTTCTCGAATGTAAAAACGCACGAGTTCGGCTTCTGCTTGTTTGCGTAATTCAGTTTGTTTATCGAGAATTTTAGTAGGTGTTGCACCAAATGAACCATGATTGAGGAAGGTCATTTTCTCATCGAGTTGCCAATGGCGGGAGAGTGGGGAGTAGTGTGGAGACATAAAAATGACTATTAATTCAAGTAAAAATAAATATTAAAACTACATTTTGTAGTTATTTCATTTTTTTCTTTTTCCATTCAGTTTCTGTTATTAATTTTATTCTCATGAAAGAAAATAAATCTATTGAATTTTATAAAACTAAATCCGGAAATGGAGGTGTTGAAGTCCGAATTGAAAGTGAAACTATTTGGCTAACACAAAAACAAATGGCAAGCCTTTTTGGCAAAAATTCTGATACTATCGGATTGCATATTCGAAACATTTTTCAATCGAAAGAACTCAATAAACGATCAACAACCGAGGAATCCTCGGTTGTTCAATTGGAAGGTAATAGGCATATTGCCAGAAAGATAACCTATTATAATTTGGATGTAATTATTTCGGTTGGTTATCGAATTAACTCAAAGCAAGGCACCCAATTCAGGATATGGGCTACGTCTGTTTTGAAGAAGCATCTTTTGGAAGGACATACAATAAATGAAAGACGACTAAAGGATCTTCAACAAACGGTTAAGCTCATCAGCAATGTTGCTTCTGGCAAAAATTTGGATAACAAAGAAGCGACTGGATTATTAAGAATAATTGCAGATTATTCATATGCCTTGGATGTATTGGATAAATATGATCATGCGACTTTGGAGGTGGAAGGAATTTCAAAGAAGGAAATTTTCAAGATAAATTATGAGGAAGCGATTTTAGCGATTAATAGTTTGAGAAAAAAATTCGGTTCAACAGATTTATTCGGATTGGAGAAGGACCAATCTTTTAAAAGTTCTTTGAATACGATTTATCAAACCTACAATAGCAAAGAATTATATCCAAGCATTGAAGAAAAGGCCGCGCATTTACTTTATTTCATCATCAAGAATCATTCTTTTACTGATGGAAATAAAAGAATTGCTGCATTCATTTTTATTTGGTTTTTGGAAAGGAATAAATTGCTTTACAGAAAAGACGGAAGCAAACGTATTGCAGACAATGCTCTTGTTGCCCTATGCCTGTTGATTGCCGAAAGCAAAGCCACAGAGAAAAATATCATAGTGAAAGTGGTGATTAATTTGATTAATTCGAAGAATTGAGAATCATTGAAAATTTCAAACTAGACTTCATGCAATTATTCATACTTCGCTGGATTCAGAGAAGAGTTGGGTGTAGAATGGAATTTTATTAGGGCACGGATTACAAATCCGCGCCAACGGGGTGTAGAATTTTGTAGTTGAGGGCACGGAAAGCATTTCCGCGCTATCGGGCACGGATTACAAATCCGCGCCAACGGGTGTAGAGTTTGGTTTGACAACACGGAAAGCATTTCCACGCAATCAGATTTAAAATAATTTCCTCTAATTTTTCAACACAATTTTAGTTACCCAGAGTACATCTCCTAATTCTTCAGTTTTTCTTTTTTCTATATTAATGACGGCATTTTTATTTGCATATTTTTCATTTAGTGAACCAGTTTCATTATCCATTAGGTCTGATGGAATTTCTTCTTCTTGACTTATGTAAATTAATGTAGATTCCACTTCTTTTCCAGGCTCTTGATACTGTAAACTACAATAATCGCTGCATATTGTTGATAGTAATTTGACTTCTTTAGAATGCGTATTTTCAATTGATGCACTCTGCCCTTCAATATTATTCTCCTCAATTGCCTTTTCAGTTTTTTCGTCTTCTTTAATAGAAGTTTCTTGTTCGTTATTGGTACAACTCATAATGAACAGAGTTGTACCAAATATTATTAGTGTTGTTGTGTTTTTCATAGTATCACTGTTTAATTGATTTTTATTTTAATAATTTAGTTTTAAAAATTTGAGGTATTAATTGAAATTGCATATAGTTGGGATTGAATTTTTGATATACATACTTTTTAAAAATACTATTTGATAAAATTTGTTAAGCCATAACTTAGTATTAGCCCTTCCCAAGTTTGCTTAACTGGACACTCACTTGCTGGTATATTTTTTTTGACTTCTTTACCAGTATCCATATCAGTATACTCGCTCACAGAAGAAATTAGTGCTCCAGAATCGTTGTACATAAGAATTAATGAGCCACCACCTTCTCCAGAAGAATAATTGGCTATTTTTATTTTTTTTTCCGAATTAAAAATGTAACGGACATTACTCGATTCGCCAGAATTAGGTCTTCCCTCAAAAATTGAAATATAATAATATTCATACGTGTTAATGTAGGTAATATTCCTTTCAAAGGAAATATATACCCCATCTAAAGAATTATTAAACTCAAAACCTGGATTAATAAGATAATTAACATTATGATTTTGATTATCATTCATAATAGTGTCTTTTAAAACAAGGAATTCAGAAATAGAACTAAAAAGTGAGAACTCCTGATTTAATTTTTTCAAGCTAGCAATTTCCTTTGTGTTGGGGTCAGCCACAATTTTAGTTGCTGTTTTTTGGCTAAAGCTTAGATTTGAAATTAATATAAGGTTGAGGAGTAATAAGCGAGTTTTCATATAATTGGATTAGATAATTTATATTTAGTGATACATTTTCATTTAAATAATTCAGGATTTAATCTTATTGCCTCATCCATTAAAATTTGCTCGACAGTTTTGCATTGGCTTAATTTTCCATCGGGAACATAATTCGATTGATCTTCTCCTTTTTTAAATTCTTTTTTTTTACAACTTTCCATTACTTCTTCAGGTCCAAAAATACGGTCATCCGAACCAATAATTTTCCATTTACCTGATACATTAGCAAAATAAAGACATTGAAATTTCGCGTTATATTTTTCTTTAGCATCAGTGCCGTTATTATTTAGTTGCCACATGACACATGCTCTTTCTTTTGAATAAAAATATACACTTGGAGTGGTTAAAATGTTTTTCATTGAATTGAATTCCTTTTTAGTCCTTTCGGAATCACCATTTAAAATTCTATTTGATCCATGCTCCCCAACTTCTTCTCTTCTTGTTTTATTCGTTTCTGGATCATCGCAAATTGTTTTTACGCTTGTCAAATCTCCTTTTTTCATAAAACTCACCATTTTTTTTGTTGCTCCTGATGGCGAATTGGGTTCAGAGTAAAGGGCATTATATTTTTTGTTTTCTAACTTATAAGTAGCATAATCTTTCTGATAGTTTTCTTCGCGCTCAATTTCCTTTGCCTTATATATAATTTGTAAAGAGTCATTTTTTGCTTTGTTAATTAATGCAATACTATCTCTTAATTGTTTGTTTTTAAGTTCTGCATTTTGTCTTTCGGCTTCAATTTTGATTTTTTCAGCTGTAGCTAGACTATCTTGTTGTTTTTTTTGTCTCTCCTTATTTTCCCATTCCCATTGAGTTTTCATTTTTTGAATTAAATTAATTTTTTCTGTCGCTATTTGTTTGTTATCATGTTGATCATAAATCATACGCTTATACCAAAATGTACTAGAGTCTGCATAAATTTCTTTTTTTTCAGTTTCAGCAAATGAAAAATAAAATTTAGCTAAGTTTTCCTCTGCAGCTAGCATATTTTTATTCTCAGTTAATAAAGCTTTAGCTGACCACTCGCCATTCTCAGATAAGTTTTGGTTAAAATACTTTGTTAGTTTTGGAATCGCTTCTTTAAATTTTTTATTATCAATTAACGGTAAAATTTCTTTGTATTTAATTTTTTGAGCGACACAAAAGGTCGAATAACTTAAGGAAAGAAATAGCATTAATATAAAATTTTTCATAAGTCTTGATATATTGATTAATATTAGTTTTTCTCAAATATAATACAAAACGGTCACTAAAGACCGAGTTAATCCAGATTTTTTCATAGATTATTGTGGGTGCGAAACAAAAGACAAGAATCCGCCCTTATTAAAATTGGAGAAATCATCAAAAAGCAACGTTTATTGCTTAAAATTTCCCGAACTAAATTGGCATTGGAATTAAATACCGATGAAAAACACATTAGACGAATAGAAAATGGTGAAAGTAATTCTACTATAATTTCTCTTCTTAAAATTTTCTATGTTCTTAAAATCGATATTCAAGTGCTTTCTAAAATAAAGATTGATAAAGGTTTTATTGAAGATTAATTCCTTTTTAATTTACTTTTTCAATCCACCCCCTGCCCAGTATTGATGTTTTTAAATTTATTATAAAAGGAATCAATGAACCTTTCAGGTTTCCAGAGGGGGATATCACGTCTTCGATAATTTCAGTGGATTTTAAAATCGGAAATTGTTTTTCAAAAAGGAAATAATCTTTTATTCATAAAAACAAAACATTATAAAAGCAAGAAGCCTCTCGGTTGTTACAAGAGGCTTCTTAGAGGTAGTTGTTGTTTGCTTTCCTATATTTGGAGGTAGGTCTGCTGTGTGAAGATAAAGAATTTTTTGAACGACAAAACTTTTCTTGAAAAAAATCTACACTTCAGTTCAAAAAATTCAATTTTTGGTTTTTAATTTTTGGTTGGCCATAGAATATTTTCTTCGTTTCAGACAAATAATTTCCTATTCTGCGACAACTAAAAACTAAAAATAATCAACCAAAAATGCTTTTTCCTAGCTTCCGCACGCTTCACATTCATCCGGATTGTCCAATGAGCAGGCAATCTCAGCTAAGCGTTGTTCGTGTATCGCTACTTCTTCTACTGGATTAGCGCTAAGAGTTACGTCATCGCGTTCCTTCAACGGAAGAATTTCTTTTTGTTGTTGCTTCTCTAATGTGAATTTAATTGCATCAGTAGCGGCCTTCGTTCTCAAGTAATACATTCCAGTCTTCAAACCTTTCTTCCAGCCATAGAAATGCATAGAAGTAAGTTTAGCGAAGTTGGCATTCTCCATGAAAATATTCAAGCTCTGGCTTTGGCAAATATATGCTCCTCTATCGGCAGCCATTTCAATGATTGATTTTTGTGAAATCTCCCAAGCTGTTTTGTAAAGGTCTTTTAAATTCTGTGGAATCTCATCTACATTTTGCACCGAACCATTGTTTGCTACAATTTTGTTTTTGATGTTCTCATTCCAAATTCCCAATTTAACCAAGTCGCGCATTAAATGTTTGTTCACCACAATGAACTCTCCAGATAAAACTCGTCTCGTATAAATATTGCTGGTATAAGGCTCAAAACATTCGTTATTTCCTAAGATTTGTGCTGTAGAAGCCGTTGGCATTGGAGCAACTAATAAAGAGTTTCTAATACCATATTTTTTAACTTCTTCACGTAATACAGTCCACTCCCAACGATCGGTTGGTTCAACGCCCCACATATCGAATTGGAATTGTCCTTGTGAAACTGGAGATCCTTCATAGGTTTCATACGGGCCGTATTCTTTCGATAAATCTTTTGAAGAAGTCATTGCTGCATAATAAATCGTTTCGAAAATATCACGATTCAATTTTCTTGCTTCTTC
>CAMBFX010000111.1 GCA_945865695.1 Chryseobacterium gleum
TGAATATACGTGCAACGAATTTCCATTTTTGTCAAATACTTCGAAAGTTCTTCGGCCATTCTTTTGGTTAGCGTAGTTACTAAAACTCTTTCATCTCTGCGAATTACTTTTTCAATTTCTTCCATTAAATCATCCACCTGATTCGTGCTAGGACGAACTTCAATCATTGGATCTAATAATCCGGTTGGACGAATTAACTGTTCAACAACAACTCCGCCTGATAAACTTAATTCGTAATCGGTAGGTGTTGCAGAAACAAAAATTACTTGGGGAATAATTTCGTTAAATTCTTCAAATTTCAACGGACGATTATCCAAAGCTGCAGGTAAGCGAAAACCATATTCAACCAAATTTATTTTTCTAGAACGATCACCGCCATACATTGCTTTTATTTGTGGAATGGTTACGTGACTTTCATCAATCACCATTAAAAAATCTTCTGGGAAATAATCCAACAAACAGAATGGGCGAGAGCCAGCTTCTCTTCCGTCAAAATAACGAGAGTAATTTTCAATTCCACTACAATAACCGAGTTCTTTAATCATTTCTAAATCATAAATCACTCTTTCTTCTAAACGTTTTGCTTCAATATGTTTACCTACACTCTTTAAAAAATCAACTTGCTTGATCATATCTTGCTGAATGATGAATTCTGCGCTTTTGATCGTTTCTCTCGAGGTAACAAAGATATTAGCAGGAAAAATATTGAAGGATTCGAATTTTTCTATCACTGTAAAATTAAATGGATCGATGGTTTCCATTTTCTCAATCTCATCCCCGAAGAAAACAACACGCAAAGCATAATCTGCATAAGCCAAGAAAATATCCACTGTATCGCCTTTCACTCTAAATTGCCCACGTTCCAATTCTCCCTCTGTACGTGAATAAAGGTTATCCACTAAACGCAATAAAAATTTATTTCTCGCGATTTTTTGTCCACGCATGATGGTCGTCATTCCTTTGGCAAATTCCTCTGGATTCCCCATACCATAAATACAAGAAACAGAAGAAACCACAATTACATCTCTTCGTCCGGATAATAAACTAGAAGTAGTACTTAAACGTAATTTTTCAATTTCTTCATTGATTGCTAAATCTTTTTCGATATAGGTATCTGTTGTTGGTAAATACGCTTCCGGTTGGTAATAATCATAATAGGAAACAAAATATTCCACCGCGTTATCTGGAAAAAACTGTTTAAACTCAGAATATAATTGTGCTGCTAAGGTTTTGTTATGCGAAAGAATTAAAGTTGGTTTTTGTACATTTTCAATTACGTTAGCCACAGTGAACGTTTTTCCAGAACCAGTCACACCCAATAAAGTTTGGGCAGGGTCATTTCGCAATACGCCTTCTGAAAGCTGTTTTATCGCGGTAGGTTGATCTCCTGTAGGATTGAAATCGGATACTATTTTGAATTCCATTGTTCAAATTTATTAAATGGTTATTAATAAACCATACAAAAGTGAAATAAGTTATAAATCAAACAGGTCGCTCCTACGGAGCTTTGTTACTAGTAATATGTATTTATTACAGACAGACCGCTCCTACGGAGCTTTAAAGCCTTTTTACTTTCTAAAAAATAGTTTATATCAAACGGTTTTAATTTCGTCAATTTATAAAGCTATTTCATTCTAATCTATTTTTGTAGCTCCGTAGGAGCGACCTGTTTGTAGAAGATTAATAGAATTTTATCAAAGCTCCGTAGGAGCGACCTGTTTAATTAATATATAAATTGTTTAAATCATTCTTTGAAATATATTTTGGATGAATTTATTCCAATTAATTTTGAAAGGTGATTTTTAAAGGATACCAACACATTAACAAAGACGTTATTCGGCTTATTTTTGCCGAGATTTCTCTTCAATTGGTGAACACAGCCTTTTTGTTCATTTTGTTAATTTACATGCAAAAAGAAGGCTATTCTGATTATGAAGGTGCGCATTTCATTAAAATTCGATTTTTAAGTGTCTTGCTTTTTTCTATTCCTATTGGTTATTATGTAAAAGGTAAAAAGATTATTCCGTTATTTTATTTGGCATCCATTGTTGTTCCTATATCTTCTTTATTGATTATTTATGCTATCGATCATCATATTGATTGGTTGCTTTATTTAACTCAAGTTACTTGGGGCGCTGGTTTTGTTTGTATGCAGGTTTCGGGATTGCCTTATATTCTTCGAAATTCTCATCCTGATACTATCACACAAGGAATATCGCTGAGTCATATTGCTTGGAGTACAGCTGGGATAGGTACTGGTTTTTTAATGTTTACCTTAGGAAGTATTGATGATTTATTTTTTGATGAAAAATTAATTCTTCAAATAATTTCAGTCTTAAGTTTCGCCTCTCTTTATTTTGTTTTTCGAATGAAGAAGGATAAAGTAAACGGAATTCCTGGAGAAAAAGTAATTCACGATTATGATTGGGGAATTATTTTCAAGGCGATGATTCCAACCGCTATCATTGCTATAGGAGCAGGATTAACGATTCCATTTATCAGTATCTTTTTCTTTAATGTTCATCATTTATCTTCTACTAATTTTGCAGTTGCAGGTGTCATCACTTTAACTTTAGTTTCTGTTTCTACATTGTATGTGCCAGAAATAAAGCAACGATGGGGATTTAAAAAAGCGGTTCCTGTAACACAAAGTATTGCTGTTTTTGCATTAATACTTTTAGCTTTCACCGAATTATTTGCCGAATATAATTGGGCGCTATACGTAGCATTAATTTTTTACATTCTTCGACAACCCTTAATGAATTTAGCTGCTCCTATGACATCTGAATTAACCATGATGTATGTAGGTGAAAAAAATCGTGAAATGGTGAGTGCATTAACGGCATCTATTTGGTCGGGAAGTTGGTTTTTTTCTGCGTTGATGTTTGAAGTATTACGAAAAATAGAGATTCCCTATTATCAAATATTTTTAATGACGGCAATTTTATATTCCATGGGAATTGTGAGTTATTATCGTTTGATTAAAGATTACGAGAGACGAATTTGATTTTACAGATTGATTTTTACAACTGAAAAATCAAATAACAAATCAGTACTAGTTTTTGGATAGGAAGAGCGTAGAATAAGTTGTTTTTTTTTGATTTACTTCTTCTCAAAAATCTTTGCATTCTGCTCCATGCTTTTAATTAACGAAAATCTATTGTTTTTTATTTTTAAGATATTTGCTAAATGCTTTTCTGTTATATTTCGACATGGGTTCGCTAGCCATTAATTCAATTTCGTCTATGGGGTCATATTTGCGTTTTGGAAGGAAGAATTCTTTTAATTGTTCTTCATTGAATCTATAAATGGATTCTTTATTCTTTTTTAACATTGATGAAAACTCTTTTCGGTTTTTCAATGACCAACCTTTATTGGATACTTCCAATTCAAAGTCAGATTTTTTAAATTCACTTATTTTCATATTCTGGATAGTATTTTTTAACTAAATTTAAGGAATTTATCGAGTCAATATACATGTCATTTCCTCTATATCTTTTAGCATTTAAGGATTTTTGATAATGTTCAATCAATTTTGTTTTCGCTGTAAAAGTAAGATAACCTTCAAATCCTAATTCGAATGATAATTTACAAGCAAAAGCTACCATATTACCAGCAACTCCATAGTACAATCGATTTTTTCCTTGGTTGAATGAATTATTTTCTATTAATTTCATTTCAATATTGTCTTTTCTATCGGACAAACTTATTAATCCTTGGATTATTCTTGGATTACCAATTGTTGTCAATTTGTAAACAGTAGTTTCACGGTTATTGTTTTCTTTTATCCAATCGAATTTCCAAGTACCATATCTCAGAATATTTAAATCAACATAATCTATGATATTTATTTCTGTGTTTACAGTGTCACCACTCAATGAGTTTACAATACAATTCGTCAACTCATCGATTTCGAAATCTAATTTTATTTTTTTTATACTCATCTTTATTTTAGACGTAATACTATTTCTTCTCAAAAATCTCCGCTGTCACCACCAATCGTTTATTGGGTGGAAAACCATTTGTCACTAATGTAACTGATCTTACTTGCATCCCATCGTAATCTTTGGTATCGAATGTAACCGTTGCAGAGCCACTCTCACCGGGTTTGACTGGTGTTTTGGTGTAATCTACCGTATTGCATCCACAATTGATTAAAACGGTATCAATCATTAAATCTACTGTTCCAGTATTTTTGAAAGTGAAAGTGTGTTTTAATACATCGCCTTTTTTTACTGCACCAAAATCATACGAGTCTTTTAAAATGCGAAGTTCAGCAATTGTGGTATCCTTCACCAATCGTTGAACAGATTGTATTTCAATTTTTCTCTCTAGCGACGCTCCTCTACTAAAAACAGAATTCTGCACATCTTTTTCATCATCCGAAATCGTTTGGTCGGCTGTGTATTCTCCAAATGGAACTTTAGTAAATTGTAGTTTTCCTCCGTTGGGTGCTGTTCCTTCTAAATAAGGAATTAAAATTCCATCATTGTATTTTTTTAAATAATTCATCAATGAAGTAATCCTTCTTCCGGTTAATCTTACATTGTAATCTGTTTTTGCCAATGGTGAAGCAAAACCTTTGATGGTGACTTCTATTTTTTGTCCGCTTTCTAATTCTTTTAATAGTAATGGAATAAAAATTTCTAAATCAGAAACACCTTTGTCTACATAATCAATAAAGAAATCTAAAATTTTTGTTTCTGCTTTATCAGCATCTCCACCTGTTTTTCCTTTTCTATTTTCTTCAATGTATTTATCGTGCAAAGAATTATACGAATCATACGTTTGCATATACGTTAATTTTGTTACCGTATCATTGCTATTCGGATTCGGTTCGTCATTATGGAAATAAAGTACTACCGGTAAGTATTTATTCAAATCTTCTAATGATTTATAAGGAATCGTATCTTTTGGTTCTTCAATAACCGGCCATTCTATTTCCCAAATATCATTGCAGCACGTTGGTCCTTTTTTAAATAGGGTTCCCAAACGATTAGATGTTATATAGCCAAATTGTGCTTTAGGTTCCACCATAAAATACAGATCATTCCAACTCGTGTTAAATGGATATTTTAAATTTTCTGGAGCAGCAAATTTGCCTGGTTCACCCGAAGTTTTGAAAATATCAAAACCTCCTAAACCGTCGTGCCAGTTAGAAGAAAAATAAAGTGCATTGGTATTAATGTCATAAAAAGGGGTAATTTCATCATCTATTGAATTAATTTGTTTACCCGCATTTACTGCTTTTCCATACGATTTTCCATCCTCTTTCACTTCACAAAACCAAATATCTTGCTTTCCTTCTCCTTTGTTTTTGTTACTGGAGAAAAATAAATATTCTTTTTCATTTACTTGCGCCGCCATTGGATGAGTAGAATTAGTGGCATCCGAATTGGCTTCCGAAACTTCTTTTGGATTTAACCATTTATCGTTTTCATATGAAGAAACCATCACTTTACAGCCTGCGGCATCACAACGGGTAAAATAAAAACGATTGCCATTCGGGTTAAAAACGCCATTGGCATTATTGGATAAAACAGAATTGATAGTGGTGTCAATACTTTTATCGGTGGTCCAAACAGAACCATTTTTTTTAGCCGAATAGATTTTTACTTTGTAATATGGATCACGAACTTCAAAAAGAGCATTCATTTTATCCGTTCTTAGTGAAGCGAAATATAAATTTCCATTATAAAGAAATGGAGCAAATTCAGAATCGAATGTATTTAATTTATCTCCCACATTTTTAATGGCAAACCCTACTGTATCTTTTTTCATCTTCATCGCAAACGAACAGGATTGTTGTTCTTTTTTTGATTTTTGAAATTCATATGATTTTTTATCTTTCTGATATTGTTTGTTTACTTTTTTAAAATCATCGATGGCTTCTTTGTATTTTCCATTGTATTTTTCCATCATGGCCGCCCAGAAAAGAGAGTTTTTATAAACCATTCCCGTTTCCTTTTCATACACTTTTTTGTAATATTTTTCTGCTAAAACATATTCATTGTATTGTCGAAGTGACTCAGCATATTTCCAAACTAAATGCACATCCATGCTATCTATATCCATCGCTTGACGATAGTAAACGGAAGCTCCGTAATAGTCACCGGCAGCATAATTTTTATCGGCAAATTCGATAAGTTGCTTGTAAGTTTGCGAAAACGAAAAAGAAATCACCAATGTAAAACAAAGAGTAAATAAAATATTTTTGTATGTAGAAATTAATTTCATCAGATATAATTCGGACAAATACGGTGTTGGATAAGTTTAGGATGATAATGATGAAGAATATAAATCAAAGAAAATTCTAATGCGCCACGATAATTACTGGCTAAATTCAAATCAGAAACATTAAAATCATAACTCACACCCGCTATCCAGTTATCATAATCTAAGCCCAATTTTAAATAAACAGCATCTTTTCCTCTGTAATATATTCCGCCAAGAACAGCTCGATAAACACCTTTTTCATTCAGTAAAATGTACCTCAGGTTTGACCCCAAAACTATTTCTTGATACGTTCCTTGAAATTGTGTTAAGATAGAAGGGGCAATTTCAATTTTATCATTCAATGGGATATTGGCGGAGGCATGTAAATTAAATCTTCTATCTAAACTAATCGTTCTAACATCAAAATAACTTTGTCGTGGCTTAGTAATATTTGCCAATGAAATACCACCAATAATGTATTTTCTTTTTCCTAATAATTTGTAATAAGTAGCGCCTAGTTGCAAATTCATGTAGGTACGGCTTTCTCGTTGAAAATTTTCTCCGTTCCCTAAATTTTGATTATAAATAAAACCATCAAATTGATTATCGAAATTTAATTGTGAGTAATCGATATGTTTATTGGTAACCCCCATCAACATTCCAAAATTTAATTTTTGTGTTGAATCACCACCTGGATTTATAAAGTAAGCACCGGTTAAATTAAAATCAAAAGTTCTGAATCGAGAATCTCCCTCGATATCATGATTCATTAAAGCTCCTAAACTTATATTTTTCCATTCTTTGGGTTGGAAAGCGTCTGCGGAGAGTGAAAATGTACTAAATGGAACCGTTACCGACCTCCACTGTGTTCGTTGATTAGCTGCAAAACGAAAATCACCGTCAAACATTCCAGTGTTAGCAGGATTTAAATTCAAAGGAGAATTATAAAATTGTGAATAATGAATATCCTGAGAGAAAAGGGGAGTTGAAATAAAAAATAAAAAAAATAATCTTGAGTTTTTCCAAGTCTCAGTAGCACGAGCCACGAAGACCTGGAAAATATTTTCCCGAGTTTTTTTTATTTTTTCTTTTCCCTTCATCGAATCAATGTTATATTTCCTTTTTTGAAATATTCAGCTCCACCAGGACAAGTAACTTGATAATAATAATCGAATACGGCAGGGTCACAATCTCTGCCTTGAAATGTTCCATCCCAACCTAAAGTTTGATCGGTAGTTTCCCAAACTTTTTCTCCCCAACGATTATAAACACGAAATAAAAGAGTTTCAATATATAAACCTCTCACAAATAATTTATCATTTTCTCCATCACCATTGGGAGTAAAAGCGTTAGGCACAAAAATATAAGGTTCCTCACATAAAGCATCCACAATAGTAATGACAACAGTATCCCTGCGCAAACAACCATTATTGCTTATAGAAACTATATATGTGGTAGTTTCTGTTGGAGAGGCTGTTGGATTTTGTGAATTCGGATTATCTAATGTAGAAGCGGGAGTCCATGAATAAGTATAACCTGAGGGAGAAGCATGAAGAACAGTGCTAAATCCTGTTCCAATAATATATTGATCGGCTGTGGCTTGAATTAATCCACTTGGAGGGCCCTGTACATTTATAAATGTTGAATCATCATTAGTGCAACCAGCAGCCGAAGTTGCTATTACCCAAATCCAATTATCATAATCGGTGGCGATGGTGGCAAAACTGCTTCCGTTTTCAGAAATGATTAATGAATCTGGTCCGAAATCATAGGAAGTAACAGGATAAGGAGAAATGTTATTTGCGTTAACAGTAATGGTATCTCCGGCACAAGAACCTGTTGCAGATAATATAATTTCAGGTATAGGAATTAAAATTTCTACAGTATCCATATACGTACAAAATCCATTTCCAACACTTACATAAAAAGTGGTATCACCCGTTATATTTACACTTAACGTGCTATCCGTTATTGGAGAATTTAATGTGTCGGTAAAGTTTCCATCCGATGACCAATAAAAATTAGAAGAGGTTCCTAGCGCATCTGCAGTAAGAATAAAATTTCCTCCAACACAATTGGCCGTATCAGTGGTTAGTAATTGCAAGGCGGGATAAACCGTAATAATTTGCAAGGCGGTATCCAAAAGCAAACCACAAACTGAATCTTCTACAATTAAATAAACCGTATAATTTCCGGGAGTTGGAAATGTTCTCGTAGGATTAGGATCGGTAGAAGTGGTATCGTTATTTCCGAAATCCCAGAAGTAATCGGTATAAATTGGAGAGGTATTATCAAATGTTAAAGTGAGTGGTGCACATCCTGCAGTATCTGAAGTGATGAAAGCAGCATCAGGTTCAATTTCGAAATCGTATTTGAATACTCCGTTATTGCAATTGGTAGATAAGTTAAAATTGCTCCATGCACCTGGGGTAGTTGGAAAATCATCATTACTTCCGCAACCAGCACAAACCGATTGATAAACGACTCCATTGGCATCAAAACGAGAGGTTCCTCCATCTACATGTTCTTGCGAAGTGGGCCCTCCAAAATAAGAAGCATATAAAACCGATTGTATATCTCTTGAAAACACGATGAGATAAAAATTAAATCCATCACCTGTTAATGGCTGAATGGCATCTGGCGAAACATCCATTCCATTGAGCGGAGTGGATTGTAAAATATTGGCTCCCCATCCCGATACATAAACATTTCCACAGACATCAACTAGGAATGCAGAGGGAGAAATATTGATTCCTCCATTTCCATTTCCAAAAAGAGTAGAATAAATGATGGAGGATAAAGCATTATTTAATTTCGTTACAAATTGTCCGCTATTAGGAGTGCTGTAGGCAACATTTACGATAGGATAGGTAGCAGTTCCTTGTGTTTGTCCGAGTAAATAAACTCCACCGAAACGATCTAATTCCACAAAATAACATTGGTCGTAAGAAGCTGTACCAATATAACTGGAACTTAATATTGCGCTTCCGTTGGCAGATAGTTTAAGAATGAAACCATCCACTTTTCCTCCTTGATAAGTAGTATTTAAAGAACCTGCTGTGATAGGAAAATCGGGAGAAGAAGTTCCTCCAGCAATGTAGGCTACATAATTTTCATCTACTTTGATAGAGTAGGCAGCGTCTTTATTATTTCCGCCAATGAAAGTACTCCAAGTTAAGTTGGCAAGATTGGCATCAAATTTAAAAGCCACAGCATCTTGTTTTCCTGATTTAATAGATTGATATGCATTTACTGTTGGAAAATCTGCGGATCGAGTGGTAGTGGCTACATAACAATTTCCCAAATCATCTACCATAATTTCTCCTCTGAACTGATCTCCGTAGTTAAACATCAATGAGTCGTAGTTAGAAGTGTAATTTCCATTACTGATAAAATTTAGGTTGTAATTCACTCCATCATTATCACTTCCTCCGATATAGGTTGATGCAAGTAAATTCGTTCCGGATGGATTGAATTTGGATACATAAATATCAGTTCCGCTATTATAGAAATAGGTTCCATTGTTTACAAATCCAATCATGCTTCCACCATTGAATGAATTATCATAGCAACCCGGAGTGGTTGGAAAATCGGTGGAGCTGGTTAAACCAAAAAGAAATAAATTATCGTTGGCATCACAAATTAAACTATGAACTGTTTCGGTTCCTTGATTGGTGGTTCCTCCTCCAATATAAGTGGAAAAAACCAAATTTGTTCCAACGGAATTGAATTTTGTAATTACAATATCTGTTACTCCATAAGTGGTTGCATTAACATTTGAGGTGATATCATAAGCGCCTACTGTGGTTGGAAAGCCGATATTAAAAGCTGTTCCTCCTGTAATTAAATTTCCTTGTGAGTCATAAGTGGCGGTCATTCCAAAATTATCGGCAGTGGAACCCGTATAAGAACCAAAAATCAATACAGGATCTATAATTAAATCAATTGATGTATTGTATCCTTTGGGAAAATTATACGAAATGGTTTTGTTGTTTAATACAAAATTACATTCTACCATTTCTTTTTTACCATTCACCATTTGCCAAGCAATGGGTTTTAATTCTTTCACTTCATTTACGTTGGTGGTAAGAATCAAATTGCCGTTAACTAATTTCAAATTTTCAATTCCTTCATATTTTTGTTGGATGACTGAAGCATTTGCATTTGCTTTAACATAATAAGTATACTTTAAATTTTCATTTTCATTGGTGGTAATTTCTACATCTATATTCGAATAAATATTTTTCATTCGGATAATTTTATAGGAATAAGCTTCCGAAACCCATTTGGATGGATCATTTCCTAAAAAGTAATTAGTATAATCATTTGATTTTTCTGTAGCAATTATTTTTGGTTCAATTGAATTTTCAAAAATCATTTTATAGGCATGGCCTTTTATAAACTGTTCTTCTTTTTTAACCTCTTGATGGAGGTGATATTTATTAATGACAGAATTGTCTAAAAGGTGAAAAGTAAGTGCATTTTTTTCTATGAATAAGGCTCCACCGTTTATTTTAGCTTTGTATTGAACTTCTTTTTCGAATTGCCCTTTGTTTTCGATAAATTGATAAGAACGGTGTTCACCTTCGTTATGCGCGAAAACGTTTACGGAGGAAATGAAGATAAAAACGAAAAGTAAGAATGTTCTCATATCACGCTAATTTACGAAAAAAAGGGTTTCATGGTATGAAGTTTTGTAACGACTTCACTCTTTTACACAAAGACGTGATTAATGCCTCTTTAGTTGCTGCCTAATTTCATTGAGCATCTGAATGATGGTGGCATTATCGGTTCCTCCTGCGTCTAGTTCTTCTTGGTTGATGGACGAGACAAACGACCAAGCTTCTATGATTTCCTTGAGATAAATCGGGTAGGGCTCATACGACGGATTATCAGAATGCAGGTAAATGATTTGTTTGCTTTTTTTATCTCGATAAACTCTTTTGTAGACAATTCCATCGTTTTGTGTGATGAGAATATAGGTTTTTCCTTCTTTGAGAGAATGCAAATCTTCAACGAATTTTCCCACAATCATTGATCCTGTTCTTAGTGGAGGCATTGAATCGCCTTTGATAGGAAAGGCACGATGCGTTCCATTTTTGGTAAAAGGCAATTGCATTTTTTGCAATGATTCGATGTATTCGGGGTCGCCATAACCGTTGAGATATCCTGCTGATGCTTTCAAATCAACAATTTCTACCATGCCTCTATTAGATTTATCAATGGTAATGGGAAACAAAATTCGTTGGTTTCCTACTTCAATGGAGGGAATATTGTTGGATTTAGTTAAATCTTTTTTGACTAAAATATCAATAGGAAGTTTGAAAAAATC